>JAIRYN010000053.1 GCA_031267575.1 Synergistaceae bacterium
GAGAGCCTTCAATATGGCGTTGCTGAAATTGCAAAGCGAAGGCTTCGTTGATGGGCTTCAAACTTTCCCGTCCGGAACTCTAATGCTGCCGAAGGCTGTAATTTTGGATTCCGTTTTGCCTACACGTTTCGGTGTTGAATATGTCGAGACGAAATTGAGCATTGAAAAATCGAAATCCGGTCCTGAGAAGCTCAAATTTCTTATTGCGCAGTGCGGAAAGTTTGGTTGGGATGTCCTTCATGCCCTGGTGTTAAAGATTCTGTCGGGTTGACACGGAATAAACCAAGCTAGCCCAATCCTGACGCATAGGGAGACGGGGCGTGGTGGCGCGTGCCTTGTGTCCCATTGCCAAATAGATGGGGGCCTCAGAGCAATCTGGGGTCTTTTTTGTTGCCTTGTGGTGATGTGGAAAAGGAAGCTCCGGTCGTCGTAAGATGGTTAGGTATGACGGAACAGCGCGATCTGTAGTCCTCTCTGCTATCAACTTTTTCAAGGAGATTTAAATCCCAAATCCGCAGTTTGTGGGACCGAGGTTTGCGCGACAATCAAATCGCCTCGGGGAACTTTCTCCTTCCCCCGAGGCGATCACAAAAATAAAAACGTTTTACGATAAAGCGATTCTCATCCAACGGCTGAAGCCGTTGGATGAGAATCGCAACACCGCCAACGGTGGCGTTTGTTTTGTATTTGATTTCTTGCCATATGTCTACTTTTTTTATGTTCCACTCCTTTTATGGCTCATCAACGCGAGATGCGGGGAGGAACACGACGGGGATATTAATGCGGCTGTAAATATTCTCAGAGTGAGGGCATCCACTCTTAAAGGAGAAGACAGGAGAAGACATAAGATCGGTTTCAGTCGGCTGTCTTTGTCGATATTAGACTTCCACAACTTTAGTCGTAGGAGTATGTCAAGCCTTTTTTAACTCTTTTTCTCGTATTCCTTTAACATCGCGGAGTACTCCGCCTCGCATCCTTTCCGAATATGGTAGACGTGTTCTTCGCCAGGGAAACGTTTATTGCGCACATCGTCCACGTATTCTTTAAAGGCATTCGTCACGACCTCCGCCACATTCGCGTACTTTTTCACAAACTTCGGCGTAAATGCCTGAAACTGCCCCAGCATATCCCCGCAAATGATCAATTGCCCGTCGCAGGGAAGACCACCGCCGATGGAGTACACGGGAATGGTGAGGCGCTTCGTGATGAATTCCGTCAGCTCAGGAGGAATACCTTCCACTAGAAGGGCATAAGCTCCCGCCTCTTCCACGGCGATAGCGTCTTCGATGACATAGCGGGCGGACTCTGGTGTCACGCCCTGAGCTTTGAATCCACCCATCGGACCAGAACTTTGGGGCGTCAGTCCAATGTGTCCGCAAACGAGAACACCGCTGTCAGCAATGGCCTTGATGCGGCTCTTGACTCTTACTCCACCTTCGAGTTTTACCGCGTCCATTTCGGCTTCTTTGAAAAAGCGGACGGCGTTCTCGACCGCTTGAGTATCGGAAACCTGGTAGGCCCCAAAAGGCATATCGCCCATCACGAACGTATTGGGCGCGCCCCGCCGCACGGCTTTACAATGGGAAATGCAGTCTTCCATCGTGACGGGGATTGTGCCGGCATATCCCAAAACAACCATCCCAAGAGAATCGCCCACCAGAATCATGTCCATTCCGCTAGCTTCCGCGAACATGGCCGTGGGATAATCATATGCCGTGATCCAGGCGACTTTCTCCCCGTTTTTCTTCATATCCAAAAATTCGAGACGTCCTTTTTTCTTAGCCAAAGCAAATCCCTCCTTAATCAATTTGGCATACTCCCACAACTAAAGTTGTGGGATTCTAAGATCGACAAAGACAGCCGACTGAAACCGGTCTTACGTCTTCTCCTTTAAGAGTTTTCCTTTAAGAGTGGATGCCCCCACTCTGAGAATATTTACAGCCGCCTTGATATCTCGATTGATATCTCGATTGATACCCCGGTCGTGTTCCGCCCCGCATCTCGCGTTGATAAGCCATAAAAGGAGTTTAACATGAAAGTAGACATATGGCAAGAAACCAAATACAAAACAAACGCCGCCAACGGTGGCGTTGCGATTCTCATCCAATCTCATCCAACGGCTGAAGCCGTTGGCTTTCTCATCGCTTTATCATAAGTTATACGACCACGCTCTAACGAAACAAGCTCCCGAAAACTTAAAGAGCCATAGCACGTTACTTGTTTTTAGCTATTTGTATCATACCAAGAATAGAGGATTCCCTACAATCGCCGCTCTTTGGGGATTTTTAACCTGGAATTGAGGCGGGCTCGTGGCGCGCCGTCAAAATTCCTCTGTACCCCATTGAGTGAATGTGTAAAATATTGTGGGCAAGAAAGATTACCCCAGCGTAAAAATAACGGAAACGGATTCCTCCGTTTCGGCGCGAAGCTCATAAAAGTCGTCGCTTATATGTTTTATGGCCTCACGCAAAGATTTCGACATTGTTAGGAGTAAGTTAGGAGTAAGGTTGATGAAAAACGCTTTTGGTGTCCACCGCTCGATCGAGTTCATAGAGGCGCACGGCGGCGTGACTTTTCCCATGACCATCCTGTATCCCGTGTCGCCGCGCGACGATAACGAAGAAAATAAATGTTCTTCAACAAACCCGATGCGTCTGGTGCTGATTTCCCACGGCAGCGGAGGGTCCCCCGCGCTTTATCAGACTTTGGCCAGTCGCTTGGCCGGCGGCGGCTTCCTCGTGGGAGTGCCCGAACACCCTTTCAATAACCGAAGCGACAATTCTCAGGCAGGGACGTTGGCAAACTTAATCAACAGGCCAAAGCACATTCGCGCAGCCGCGGATTGGTTCTTCAAGAATCAAGCTCTCTCCCCCTTCCTGAAGCCCGATTCCTTCGCCCTTATCGGCCATTCCATGGGGGGATGCACGGCGCTGATCATGGCTGGCGGTATACCCGCCTGTCCGTCTGGAGATACATTGGGCAGAGATGCCTTTCAGATCGACACGGAACCTGACCGCCGAGTCAAAAGCTTGGTCCTGTTGGCGCCCGCGACAACTTGCTTCTGGAGCAAGGGGGCCTTGGACAGGGTCAATGTCCCGATTTTGCTTCTGGTCGGCGAAAAAGACAAACACACATCTTATGACCGGCACGCCAAATGGGTGCTGGAAGGTGTACCCGATAGGTCGAAAATTCAGTACGGCATCATCGAAAACGCCGGGCACTACTCCTTCTTAGATCCGTTTCCGAAACACTTGGTCAAAGAGTCCTTCCCGCCCTCCCAGGATCCGCCGGGATTTGATCGGACGGTTTTTCACGACGACCTGGGCTTCGTAGTTCTGGACTTTCTCCGACGCACGCTGACCGAGACAGAAGAGCGCCGCTCCTAATGCGATTAACGCCGAGCGGCGTAATCCAAGAGACAGGTGTCAATAGTCGTAATAGGGAAGCCCCTCCACGTCGAGAGTGTCCAATACAGTAAAGTTTCTGTCGCGCACCTCCAAAATGTAGACCTTCCGCTGGCTGGGTCGATGCGTTTTCCCGTCGATCTCCAAAACCTGAGCGCCGAAGGGAATGCCCTTGACGTTTTCCAGCTCGGAGAGCAGCTCCCTCTGGCTGGGTCTTTCCACGTTCTCGATGTTTTGCCTCGGTATGGCCTCCAATGCCTGAATTAACCAGATCACCAGCGCGTTGGCCCGGCCCGCCGCGGCTTTATCCGAAACGGCCATGGTTTGCGACATCCAGAGGTCTCGCTTCAATTGCTCGAAACCGCCCAGTTCTTCGAGGTACATGTTCTGATCGGCGAAAATCATCCCCTTAAATGATCGAAAGGACGCGTCCGGTGCGCCGCCGTACCAGAGGCGATAGGGCGACATGAGCCCCATGACGCCGCGCCAAATTTCTTTACTTGCCATGCCCCCCAGGTAGCTTATTAATACGCCATCGCTGGCGTTCTTGATTTCCTGCTCCACCAGACTGAAGGTGTCCGTCACGGAGGCGTCCAACCAATAGGGCATGGGCATGAAGCCCGCCTTCAGCAAGAAATCAAAACAGATCTTGGCCTCTCGCTCTTCGTTGAGAGTAAAACGGGCCCCCATAATGCCTAGACGGGAATTTTTCTCCAGCCTTTTCGAGGCGTAATCCGCGAAAGCGCGACATCGGTAGTCTCGAAACAGGTCCAGAGCGAAAACGAAGGGATGCAGACGCCCTGCCTCATAAAAAGAAACGTTCTCACCTCCGGCCAATAGCAGGGGCATTCCGCTCCTCGCCGCCTGCCTGATTAACTCCCTGTCCACAGGGTAGGAGGCGAAGCTCAAAACCGCCACGGTATGGGACGTTATGGGCAAGGCGAAGTCCGCTATCGCGTCCTCGGTAGCGGGTGGCAGCAAAACGAAGTTGAGGTCATGACCATGTATCCCGTTGCCGCTCTCCGAAACCTGGGTTTGATGCCAGGCGAGAGTCCGCTGAATGGCTTTCCCCTTTTCGTTTTCCCAACCTTCGTCAGGAGGCACCACCAACACATCCCACGTCCAAACGGACTCGTCCACGGCGGCAAAAGCGACTTCCAGGAAGAAACCCTCCCGCCGAAAAAGAAAACACACTGCCATGACAACAACAAAAAAAACGATATTTCTCCTTATCGATACCATAATATCGATCTCCTTCCACCTCATATTCATCCTATCTTAAAAGCAGGTCCACAATACTCTCCGGTGATTTTTTCTACCAGTCTCTCGATTTCAAAAGCCATCTTTATCCTGCGTAGGGCGTTTTCTAGGGCTTTTCCTCCGGATGGGAAACTTTGACGGACCAATTCTTCCCTTTCCCGTAGGGAAACGATCTCCATGCCGTTGACGTATTTATCCGCCAGATAGAGGATCTTCGTCTCCATTGACGCCTGGGAGGGAAGATCCATGTGTCCTTCCACGACCTTCGCTACATCGGGAAAACCGTTTCGCGTCAAAAAAGCGGCGCCCTTTCTGGCGTGGTCGGGTTGTGTCCTCAATATGTCGTGCAGTTGCGCTGCGGCAACCAGAAGTTCCAAATCGACGGGAATGTGCCACGTGCAAAGTTCCCCTATTTTCAAAACCACCTCCGCCACACGGCGCTGATGGAGAATAACCTGAAAGGGCGTCTCCGCCGCCATTAGCAATGACTCGATCACGGTCTTCCCAGGAACTTGACGAGATTTGGCGCAAAAAGAAGGCTTCTCCAGAACTCGGAAGGTACCCATCTTCATGGCTACTTCCATCGTTACCTGCATCGTCATGAAGTTCACCCCTTTCGCTTCCTTGTGTATAATAAAATTAAGAAAATTATACGCTACGGCGACGCTTCCAAGAAGGCAAATAAATCGACATTATTTGTGGGCGCGCGCTCTGGGCGGAGGAGGCAATGAAACGTGCATTACATCAACACCGGCATCTTTATGGGGTTATCCGTCTGGATTCTGGGGTTCGCGTTGATGGTGGCGGGATGGCTAGTCGAGGTGGTATTTGAGAGTTACGGAACCATCCCCGCAAAGATACTCTACAAAACGGGCGCGATTATCGTGGCGGTTCCCGTTGTTTATCTGCTGTGGAAAAGTTCCCGCTGGCTCTCTTCGAATCGTCTCGACATCGTCCTTTTTTTGCGGAGCATGATCAGCGCCGTCCAGAGCCTCTTGAATGAGGTTCTTTTCATCGCATCTTCATGAAATCCATCGTTGTCGATCTTCTTGGTGTAGCGGTAGGTTTTGCCGTGGCCGTTTTTATGCTCTATTTTCCCTATACCTGGTGCAAACGGCGCGGCGAATCCGAGGAAGCCTATGGGCTTCGTTGGGTTATGGGGCAAAAAGCATGGCGCGACACGATCTTCGCAACTCTTCTGACGCTTCTTCCCTTGACTTTTATATCTTTTTACTGGCCTTCAGATTGGGGTAGGGGTGGCCCTTTTCATCCCGACCTTTGGCTAACTCTAGATATGTTGGGTGGGGGCCTGGCGGCGGCTTTCATCGAGGAGACGTTTTACAGAGGCTGGCTTCAAACCTTGTTTACCCGCAGATGGGGTCCTTGGGTCGCCATACCCTTGGTGTCGCTTCTTTTCGCGCTCTCCCATTTATTTGTGGCCCCCAGTTGGTTGAGGATCGCGACGTTTTTTCCGGGACTGGTTATGGGAGCCTTACGACATCGCAATGGTTCCATCTTGCCTGCCATCATTTATCACGCGGTCTGTAACATCTGGGCCGTCTGGTGGGCGCCCCGTTAAACACGGGCGCCGAAGTTGAAGTTTTGTAATCGTTCGAGATCTGGTGAATAGGTGAATTATGAGTAAAATAAAAAAAAGTTTTCTGATTTTGGCGTTTTTTTGGATGTTCTCGCAGGAGGCGACGATCGCTTGGGGAGAGACTTTCCTTTTGCGCATTCCCTTCAAAAAAGGCGCGATGGCCACGGCAACCCTACCGGACGGAACTGTAACCAATCTGGGCACGGTGCGGGCCCTACCCGTCAAAACAAATTGGCCGGCCTATACTGCCAGCAAATGGGGTGTACCTCAAACCGTGTGCGCAACGGCGGTGAACGCTGTTCACATTCTTTTAGACGTGGAGAAGAACAGGGGACGCATTTTCAGCGTTATCCCCGCGGTTACTGTGGCTCCCGCCGCTCCTAATGGCGCTTACTTCTCCATCGACTCGCCAGCCGGCACAGGGATGTTCGGCGGATTCGCGCCCCTAACGGGGTCCGCCGTCTTTGTCGAAAGCCCCGACGGCGCGAGACGATCCTTGTTCGGTAAAATCGGCGAAAACGTGGAAAAAATTTTCCCCCTGGACGAAGACGAGTCCCTTGTGATTGAGTCGTCCTTGGCTGAGGAGACCGGCGCTTGGATGGTAGACGTGGAAAACCGTCCTGGAGGCCGGGTCATTGCCTGGACGGGAAAAGGACCTGAGGTTGTGGCTCGGGTGGTGCGCCCCGTGGGCGGCGTCGGACGTTTCGGGGGAACGGAGTTTCAGGGCTTGGGGAGGATTCGAGCAAACCATACGGGCGTGATCGACATTTCGACCTCCTTGCGGGGACAGGTGGGGGGCATCCAGATCATGCCCTTGGTCCATGCTCTCACTTCCTCGGAAATGGCTAACGCCTGGAAGCTGACGCAGTGGATGATTCTGGTGCCTTTGCCAGGCAAAAAACCGCTAGAGGGAACGCCGCCCCTGTTCAAAGGCGCTCTTTTACCCGGAACCCAACTGAATGACAAACTGCCGGATATTTGGAGCACTTACGGTCGAAAACCCCTCGTTTTAGCTCGTTTGAACGGAGGTCCATGGGGCTCGCTCCCCTCGGTTTCCGGCAAGGTGGACGATGCCCTGCGCGCCATGACGCATCTGCGTATCTATTATCCTTTTTGGCACGAACCTCTTTGGCGCGAACCTCAAGGACCGGAATAAGACAAATGGTAAAACAAATGCGTCGAAAAATTCACATTGCGGCGTTGATTTTTGCGTTCTGGATTTACCCATGCCCGTCTCACGCGGCCGCCCTACCCGACGTCGCCAATAGTGAAAAATCCTTGCAAGCTGACGAAAGGTCCATGCTTCCCAAAGATAAACCTGATGAGCCTGAGCCTCTGATCATGATCAAGCTGCATGGAGTGCCTTTGTTCATGCGTGACTCTCAACCCAAGGACACTATTGCTCCCCAAGAACCCCTGGAGAACGAAAAAAACGCGCTGCCGCCTCTTTTTCTGCCGCCGCCGGTCAAACCGCGCCCTCAACCTCCCACACCTCCCACAAAAACAGAAAGCGCGGTTTTCACGCCCTCAGATAAAATGCAATGGCCTCTGGAGGGCAAGATCACCTCTGGCTTCGGGACGCGCGGAAAACGCAACTTTCATATGGGAATCGATATCCCCATGCCCAAGGGTACTTCCATTCACGCCGCTCAGGGGGGAGTTGTTCTGGACATCAGCAACACAAAAGACAAGCGATACCGCGGATACGGCAATATCGTTTTGCTCGGCCACGGTAACGGGCTCGTCACAATGTACGCCCATTGTCAGAGCGTCTCTGTCAAGAAAGGGCAATCAGTCAAACAGGGAGACGTAATCGGAACCGTGGGGGATACTGGACGCACAACCACCAATCACCTTCACTTCGAGGTCCGCGAAAACGGCAAGCCCGTAAATCCCTGCGACTATTTACCGGCTCGCTGATAGGTTGAGAGGTAGAGGGATATATGAGGGCCATCATATAGTGTAGATATTAGAATCGGATATAGGATAGAGTGGACGGCGTTCCTACACGTCCAGGCAGCTTCCTCCTATAAACTCGCGAATGACCGAGTTATTCGGGATCCCCTCGGACTGGATCGACGGAACGAACTTCAGAATGGTGAGCAAGCGTTGAGCCTCTCCGAAAACCGGTGAAGCCTCGTGAACTGTGTGGAGGATAGGTTCCACATAACCCTTGAGCACGCCCAGTTCGTAGGGCAGCGAGGAGTTAAAAACGACGTTGGCTCGGTTTTGAAAGGGAAAAATGTAACGTATAGCTCCCCACATCACTTTGGGGTACATCTTTAACGTGACCTCCGCGGACTTTCCCCGGGTGCGGTAATCGCGGACGATACGACGCAACAAACGGTTGTCGCTCGTACTGGTCCGGTTGTGGGGGTCGATACAGATGCCCGTCAAGGGCGAGACGAAGACGGTGAAGCGGTTGTTCTCCGGAAGCATGGCTAGAATGCGTTCGTTGAGGCCGTGGATCCCCTCCATGATGAGAATGTCCTCGGACCCCAGTTTGATGACTTTTCCGGGCTCTTTCCGTCCCTTGAGAAAATCGTAGCGGGGCGTGACGATCTCTTCGCCCTGAAGGATGGCCGTCAAGTCGTTCTTCAGAAGATCCAGGTCCAGAGCCTCCAGGATCTCATGATCAAAATCACCCTTTTCGTCTCTGGGAGCGTCCCGCAAATCTCGAAAATAATTATCCATAGGCAAGGTTACGGGCTTTTTCCCGCAAACGATCAGTTGAATCTTGAGCCTTTCCGAGAAGGTGGTCTTACCTGATGCCGATGGGCCGGCAAGGGTCACAACTTTCACTTCGGGCCTCGAAGCGATCTCCTCGGCGATGCGGGAGATGCGCTGAGAGTGAAATGCCTCGGAAATAAGAATGAGTTCCTGGGATCTTCCGTTCGTGACGTGACGATGTAGGCTGCTGAGGTAGTTCAGATCCAGAACCTTCAGCCAGTGAGCGTAATCGAAAAACACGTCGCTCAGGGATTTGTCTCCTCGAAAGGGTAGAATGCTGTCAGGCGAAGACAGAGTGGGAAACTGCAAAACCATCCCACGCGAGAATGGCACGACGTCAAAGGTCTTGAGCACCCCGGTAGACGGCGCCATTGTACCGCAGAAATACCCATACTGAACACCGCAGCGATAAACTTCCACGGGGTCCAAGTTTGCTTTCGCGAAGAGTTCCGCTATCTCCAGCTCTCCCTGTTTCTCGAAAATGCGCTTGGCTTTGTCGATGGGAAGGACTCTTCGGATGATCGGAATGTCCTGCCTCACCATCTCGCTCATGGCGGCGTGGAGTTTGTACGCGTCGGACTGGGTCGCCGGGCCTTCCTCAAACTCCCAATAGTGCCCCTCGTCGATGGAGTGTCGCACGGTGGCCTTACGGTTCAGCGCCTTTTGGCAGGCGATAATGAAGAGGAAATCGAGGGATCGGCGGTAGACCTGCAACCCTTCGCTGGAGGTGGTGGCGATGAACTCCGCCGTGGAATCCTCCTCGACCACCCATTCCAGAGGGCGCATGTAGTTGTTTACGCGCCAGGCGACGATGCCGCTGTCGACGGTTATGCTCAACTCCGCCATAGCACTGCGACCAGAGATCGGCGACTCGCTGGTCATATATTTTCCGTCTTTAAATTTGATGGTAAAAGCCATAAATGAAACTCCCTTCCTGAAACTCCCTTCCTCGTTCGCTGGTACTCATTTATTGTAGCGCTAAACGGGAAATATAGGAAAAGGGCGAATACACCGTTTCGATTTGATATACGTTCCGCGAAGGTTTGGCATTGAAACTAAGACTAAGATTAAGACTAAAACTAAAACTGAGAATGAATCTGTTACGATAAAGTGATGAGAAAGCCAACGGCTGAAGTCGTTAGATGAGATTGGATGAGAATCGCAACGCCGCCAACGGTGGCGTTTGTTTTGTATTTGATTTCTTGCCATATGTCTACTTTTATGTTAAATTTTTTTTATGGCTTATCAACGCGAGATGCGGGGTGGAACACGACCGGTATATTAATATGGTTGTAAATATTCTCAGAGTAGGGGACATCCACTCTTATCTTAAAAGAGAAGACGTAAGACCGGTTTCAATCAGCTGTCTTTGTCGAACTTAGAATTCCATGACTTTAGTCGTGGGAGTATGTCAAGCCTAAATTACTTTTAAGCGATAGGTAAAGTCATGAAAAAACCACTTTCGTTCCTTCGAAATCAAAACGAAAACGAACTTCTTCCAAACCGGCGCTCTTCATCGCGTGCCGCAAACGTGAACTATCCTCCGCTAGAAACATAAGAAAACCGCCGCCGCCTGCTCCCACGAGTTTCCCACCTATAGCACCATTGCTCATCGCAAGCTCGTACCACGCGTCGATTTGTGGGTTGCTCATTTCTTGTGATCCTGTCTTTTTATGTTGCCAATGCTCATGCATCAATTTCCCAAACCCTTGCAAATTTCCCTGTTCGAGAGCCTCTTTGCTGCGATAACCCAAGTTTTTGACATAGTGCAGGTTATCCAACATCTCAGTGTCATTATGTTGTGAACGTTCATTTTGGTCCTTCAAAATTTTCCTGCTGCTATGAGTAAACCCCGTAAAAAACAAAAACAACCTATCCTCGAGATCAAAAATCGTTTCAATCGAGATTTTTAAAGGCTCCACTGTCACCGTGCCATCTCGATGGAATGTAAACACGGTGAGACCGCCGTAAGCCGCTATATATTGATCTTGTTTTCCTCTAGGCTCGCCGAGACGATCAAGTTCAATGTGACAAGCCATCTCGGCTAATTCCTGCGCAAGTACATGTTTTCTTCGGTGCGCAAAAAGCGCTCGCAAAAGTCCTGTAGTGAAAGCTCCAGAGGAACCCAGTCCTGTGCCTGCAGGAATGTCTGCCACGGTTGTAATCTCGATTTGAGGAATTTTTAATTCTTGCATCAATAAGGCTTCACGTATAATAGGATGTTGAATATCCTCTACTTTTTGAAGTTGTTCTATCTGAGTATATTTAAGATAGATTCCCTCTACAAAAGGACGTATAACAGAGACATATACATATTTATCAATGGCTCCAGCCAGAAGAAATCCCTCGTGTTTCCGGTAGTACGAAGGAAGATCCGTTCCCTCTCCGCCTAATGATATTCGTAATGGGGATCGCGTCAGAATCATTACTTGTCTCCAAGAAACATAGGGGCTCCCCATTTCATCTCATTGATCTTGAGTTTGGGATGGGTATCCAGAAGATACCACACCACGCCTTGTAAAGCCTTGGTGCGCGGATTAATCGTTTGCTTAGCTTGTTGTATGTACCGTTTTGTATAGGACAATTATTTCACCGCTCCCCGCGTTTCAGCTCACCTTGAAAAAGAAACCTTCGCTCTTTCTGGTCCTTTGAGTAAAGCGCCATCATATTCGCTCACCTAAACCTTTATCGTCTGTGAACTTGCCCAATCATAACTATCAAAAGGTGTACTTTTTGATAAAATCCCAAATTTAAATTGAAACTTGAAATTAGGAGATAATTGTGATGTAATACCTACTCAATATATAGTGGTTTTGCTGTTGCTTGCCAGTGATAGGGTGACTATCAAAAAGTACGCTTTTTGATAGCTGTTTTTTTAGTTTTTCGACAATTGAAGTTTCCTTAAGCGTCTATAGAACATCCTTCAGCGAATACAACCAGCGAATACAGCTATAACGTCAGTGAGCCCTCCCCTACTGAGACCGCGTCGTTCGAGTTTTTCATGGCAAAACTCGCCTCTTTACAAAGCCTCTTTACAAAATGAATGGCAGTTCTGTGATTCAGCATCGCGAATTTAGCGACTTTCCATTAAAATACAAAACTGATGAACTCAGTTTTGCGGGAGGCGGTTTTTTTGAATTTCCAAGATATCTATTTCCAGCTCGAACATTTTTGGGCGCGTCAGGGCTGTGTGGTGCAGCAACCCTACGACATTGAGGTGGGCGCCGGCACGATGAACCCGGCGACCGCGTTGCGAGCCCTAGGGCCGGAACCCTGGCGCGTGGCGTATGTGGAGCCCTCCAGACGTCCATCGGACGGACGTTATGGAGAAAATCCCAATCGCCTGCAACATTACTACCAGTACCAAGTGTTGATAAAACCCGCCCCCTCCAACATTCTGGACCTTTATATCCAAAGCCTGGTTGTTCTGGGCATCGACCCATCGGAACACGATATCCGCTTCGTGGAGGACGACTGGGAAAACCCCTCCATCGGCGCCTGGGGGTTAGGATGGGAGGTCTGGCTCGACGGTATGGAGGTGACGCAGTTTACTTACTTCCAACAAGTGGGAGGAGTGGACATGGAACTAGTACCGGCAGAAATCACCTACGGTATCGAACGCCTCGCCATGTACGTCCAAAAGGCGGAGAACGTCTACGACTTGAAATGGGTAGGAAAAGTCACTTACGGCGACGTGCATCTGAAAAGCGAGGTCGAGTATTCTCATTACAATTTCGAGATCGCGGACATTTCCATGCTCTTGCAGCTCTTTAACCTCTATGAGGCTGAAGCCGGACGAATCTTGGAGAAGGGTTTTGTTCAGCCGGCCTATGATTACGTCCTGAAATGTTCCCATACTTTCAACTTGCTGGACGCGCGGGGCGCTATTAGCGTAACGGAGCGCACCGGCTACATCGGGCGGATCCGTGCCCTGGCCAGCCGTTGCTGTCAGACCTATGTGAACGCGCGCCAAAAAATGGGACATCCCCTAATAGCGAAGTTCGAGGATAACCCCAGCAGGCGTTGCCCGATGAAAGGAAACGACGCGCTATTGAAAGGAAGCGACGCGCTATGAACCCCAAAGAAATAGTTTCCTCTAATCTGAAAGCCGACGCGTGTGATGTGGTCTTAGAAATCGGAACGGAGGAGATCCCGTCCCGGTTCACTCCTCCCATACTCGAAACCTTGAAAATCCTGGCCACGGAGGACCTGAAACAATTACGCGTTGCCTGCAAAGACGTGCGCGTCTACGCAACTCCCCGTCGATTGGTGCTTTTCCTCCATGGTCTGGCCGAACGGCAAGAAGACCTGGTCGCCACTTATAAAGGACCTCTTTGGGCTTCGGCCTTCGACTCCTCCGGCAACGCCACGCGTGCGGCGGAGGGTTTCGCCAAGAGCAAGGGCGTGACGATCAATAACTTGAAAAAGGTCGATGTGGACGGCGCGGTTTATGTCATGACCGAAGTGCGAGAGGTGGGCAATCTCACGAGATCTCTTCTGCCGGGTTTCCTGTCAGGGCTTGTCGGCAAGCTGGTTTTCCCCAAGAACATGTACTGGGGGGATCCAGCAATCCGTTTTGCCCGCCCCATCCGCTGGATCGTGGCCTTGGCCGGCGAAGAGGTCGTCTCTTTCACTTACGGAGACGTGCAAAGCGGGCGGACATCCTCCGGGCACCGTTTCATGGGCGATAAACAAATCAAGATCAAGAGCACGGACGAGTTTTTGGGCAAACTTTACGACAATTACGTCATCCTGGACCAGGAGAAGCGAAAGCAGAAACTACTGGCGGGAATCGCCTCACTAGAGCGAGAGCATGAGGGCGTCGTGGAGCTGGATCCCGATCTGCTAGAGGAGAACCTCTACTTGGTGGAGTACCCCGTGCCTTTCATGGGCTCTTTTGATGAACGGTTCCTCAAAATCCCTCAAGAGGTATTGATCACCTCTATGAAGAAAAATCAAAAATACTTTGCTGTTCGGACCAAAGAGGGTAAACTGACGAATTTTTTCGTGGGAATCGCCAACAACCGAGTAGTAGATATGAATATCATCCGAGAGGGCAACGAGCGGGTATTACGAGCTCGTCTCGAAGACGCTGCCTTTTTCTGGGTGGAAGACCGCAAGCACTCCCTGGGCGAAAATGTGGCGCGCCTTAAAAATGTAGTTTATCAGGAAAAACTGGGTTCCGTTTACGACAAGGTCATGGCGACGCAAAAGCTGGCGATTTGGCTCTGCGGGGAATTGAACGCGCCGGAACTCTCAAAGCTTGTGGAGCGCGCCGCCTTTCTCTCCAAAGCGGATTTGGTCACCCACATGGTTTATGAATTTCCTGAGTTACAGGGAGTTATGGGACGTGAGTACGCCCGCGCCAACGGAGAGGACCCGCGAGTGGCTTTAGCCCTTTACGAACAATACCTTCCAAAGTCGGCCACGGACGAAGTGCCCTCCGACGGTGTTGGGGCGATTTTAGGTCTTGCGGAGCGCGTTCATGTTATCGTAAGCTGCCACAAGGTCGGACTGGGACCCACGGGTTCTCAGGATCCCTATGCCCTGCGCCGTGCCGCGCGCTGTATCAACGAGATTATATGGGCGCGGAAACTGGACGTGGATGTCAAAGAGGCAGTGCGAACTTCTGCCCTGGCGAACCTGGCAGACATGGATGTTGTGGACGAGGTTTTTTCTTTCCTCAACCAACGACTCCTCATGCAGCTCAAAGAAAAAGGCTATGAGCATGACCTGGCGAAGCTGGCCATTTCCGTCGCGGGACATCGCCCGCTTCAAACGTTGCGCTTGTTGGAAACGTTGAGCAAGGTCAAGAACGAGCCGTGGTTCGCGGAACTCGTGACGTCGGCGGTCCGAGTACGAAACATTTTGCAGAAGGCGGGAGAGGTTTCCAACGTTATCAACCTCGTCCTGGCGCTCGAACCGGCTGAGAAAAATCTCTACGAGGAAATTGTGAAAATGGAACCGCTTGTGGTGGTGGCACTTCGAGATAACGACTGGGAGGGGTTGGCCACGTCTTTGTCGGAACTGTCGCCTGTGGTTTCGGGTTTTTTCGACGACGTGATGGTTATGGACCCCGACGAACACATCCGCGCCAATCGTCTGGCCATTTTGAAGCGCTGCAACATCCTCTTCAAAGAGGTTGGTGACCTGGGAGTCCTGAAGTCGTAACGAGTTGGGCATCTATGAATTATCTACGAATCGTCTACTACGAGTCATCTACGAATGTTGAACATTTATTTAAAGTATTGAGCATCTATTTAAAGTATTGAGCATCTATTTAAAATGTTGAGCATTTATTTAAAATGTTGGGCATCTATTTAAAAAGGAGGAATATAGATTATGAGTGAGAAGTACATCTACGATTTAAACGAGGGCAATGCCGAAATGAAAGCCATCTTGGGCGGCAAAGGGGCCAATCTGGCTGAAATGGTACGCAGTGGGCTGCCGGTACCGCCGGGTTTCATCATCACCACGGAGGTCTGCCTCAAGTACTTGAAGGATCCAAAGATCATGGACACGATCTGGGACGGGGTTAAATCTTCCGTCTCGAAATTGGAAAAAGAGACGGGCAAGAGGTTCAACGATAAAAGCAACCCTCTTCTGGTGTCCGTGCGGTCGGGAGCGCCCATTTCCATGCCCGGCATGATGGAGACCATTCTCAACCTGGGCCTCAATGACAACACGGTGGAGGGTCTGGCGACGGCCTCCGGTAATCGGCGTTTCGCCTTCGACAGCTATCGGCGTTTTATCCAAATGTTTGGCAGCGTGGTGGACGAGGTGGACTCCGGTAAGTTCGAGCACGTCCTGGCGGAGTGCAAGAAAAAACTAAGCGTTTCCTTCGACAATGAAATCCCCGCCCAAGAGCTAGAGAAGATCGTGGCGGAGTTCAAAAAAATCTATAAGGACTCCACCGGCTCGGATTTTCCGACGGACCCCTGGGATCAGCTCCGTAAGGCCATAGAGGCCGTCTTTAAAAGCTGGAATATTCCTAGAGCCATCACTTACCGCAAGATCAACAAAATCTCCGACGATTTGGGGACGGCGGTCAACGTTATCTCCATGATCTTCGGCAACCTGGGCGACGACTGCGGAACAGGTGTCTGCTTCACTCGCAGCCCCTCCGACGGCACCAATAAACTTTACGGCGAGTTTCTGATCAACGCTCAGGGCGAGGACGTGGTGGCCGGTATTCGCACGCCAATCCACATCGATGAGCTGGAGAAAGTCATGCCGGACATTTATAGAGAGCTTCTGAAACTCACCAGCCAGCTTGAAAAATCCTATAAGGAAATGCAGGACATCGAGTTCACCATTGAGCGCGGCAAACTGTACCTGCTCCAGACCCGCACGGGCAAGCGCACGGCCGCGGCGGCCGTCAAAGTCGCCACGGATATGGTGAACGAGGGTTTGATCGACAAAAAGACGGCGGTGAGTCGGGTGACTCCCGAACAGGTGGAGCAGCTTCTGCACCGTCAGGTCGACAAAAACGCGAAAAAAGACGTAATTGCCGTAGGGCTTCCCGCATCGCCGGGGGCGGGTGTGGGGGCTTTGGTCTTCGAGGCCGACGAGGCGGAGACCTGGGGCAAACAGGGTAAAAAAGTCATTCTCGCCCGGCCCGAGACCTGCCCGGACGACATTCATGGTCTCTTTGCCGCCGACGCCGTCGTCACCAGCCGCGGAGGCATGACCAGTCACGCGGCGGTGGTGGCCCGAGGCATGGGCAAACCCGCTGTCTGCGGCTGCGAGGAAATGACCATTGACTTGGCTGCCGAGACCTTGAGCGCTCGTGGACGCACGTTTAAAAAGGGAGACGTGGTCACCGTCGACGGCACCACGGGCTCCATTTTGGCGGGGGAAGTTCCCCTAGTGGAGGCCACTTTTGACGAGAACTTCGAGAAAATCTTGATTTGGTCGGACGAGATCGCCAGGCAGCAGGTTTGGGCCAATGCCGACACCCCGGAAGACGCCCGTCGTGCCAGGGAGTTCGGAGCCAAGGGCGTTGGGCTCTGCCGCACTGAGCACATGTTTATGGCCACCGACCGGCTGCCTGTGGTGCAGGAACTCATCGTCGCCGACACCTTAGATGAGCGCTTGGTGGCTTTGAGCAGGCTCAAGGTGATGCAGAAGGGTGATTTCGTGGAGATCTTCAAAGCGATGGACGGATTCCCTGTCATCGTGCGCTTGTTGGATCCGCCTCTGCACGAGTTCATGCCGAAGGAACCTACCATCCTCGAAGGTCTCTCTGAACTTGAAAAGAAGGGACAGGCCAACTCTTCGGAGGCTCTGCGTCTCCAGAAGACTTTGGCGAAGGTCCGTCAGCTCCACGAGTCGAACCCGATGCTGGGCTTCCGAGGCTGTCGATTGGGCATGGTATACCCTGAGATCTACGAGATGCAGATCGAAGCAATTTTCGAGGCCGTGACCGACCTGGTCTCTAAGGGCGTTGCCGTCCATCCCGAGGTCATGATTCCCTTGGTGGGGACGAAGGTTGAGATGAAGTTTTTCCGCGAAATGGCCGACCGGTTGGCCTCCGAAGTGGCCCGTAAAACAGGAGTCAAGTTTGACTATTTAGTAGGAACCATGATCGAGCTTCCTCGGGCGGCGTTGGTGGCGGACCAGTTGGCGGAGTACGCGCAATTCTTCAGCTTTGGAACCAACGACCTGACCCAGACGACCCTGGGCTACTCCCGTGACGACGCAGAGGGTAAGTTCTTGTTCCAGTACGTGGAGAAGGGAGTCTTCAAGGAAAACCCCTTCAGCGAATTGGACCGGGACGGCGTGGGTGCGTTAATGAAAATTGGCGTGGAAAAAGGCCGCGGCGTGAATAAGAACCTCTCGGCGGGCATTTGCGGAGAGCACGGAGGCAACCCGGCTTCCATCGCTTTCTGTTGCTCTCTCGACATGAACTACGTGAGTTGCTCTCCTTTCCGCGTTCCCGTCGCTCGTGTGGCCGCGGCTCACGCGGCGTTGGGCGTCTTGAAGTAAAAAATTAACGCGCCCGTTTCTACCCCAAAAGACCGCCCACAGTGATGAGCGGCCTTTTGGGCGCGCTTCGTAATCTTCATAATCAAATTTACAAAAGTCAAATTCACAAAAGTCAAATTTACAAAGGATACAATACATTACATTAAAAGGCGCTCGATGACCGTGACAGCTTTCCCAAACTCGGATACGAAAGCGTAGTTGGAGATATCGGACAGGAACTTTTTCGCGTTCTCGTTCAGCGGCGTTTTCGCAAGATCTTCCAGCAGAGAGTCTATCATGCCGATATTTTCCTCTTCTAGGGCTTTTTTCAGCGGGAGCCACACCGAAGGATCCATCGTCGTCAGCGCGTCCTCCGCGGATCCTTTGCCTTCAGACGGAACTTCAGACGGAATAGGTTGGGACAAGGGCGAAACGGCGCGGATGCGTTCCTTTATCGTTGAGAGATTATCCAAAAAGCTAGGGAGCCGTCGCTCGATCTCCGTCACGTCACCGGCGCGTCCTAGGGTCTCCAGTTCTGCGGCTTCCTGAGATAAGGCTTGCGCCCCGATGCTGGCGGAAGCGCTTTTCAACGCGTGTACTTGGATGACGAACAGAGAAAGCCCCTTTTCGAGAGAGTCGGGGACGAGGTATTCTCGTAACACCGTCCATCGCTCTTTCACGTCGCGACGGTAAATGTCGAGCACTTCCCGATAGCCGGCCTCGCTACCTCCCGTCATGAGAATACCTTTTGCAACGTCGAGCCCTTCTATTTTTAGTGTCTCCACTTTCACCTCCTGCCGAAGAACGTTTTGGAGGTTCTGTCTCTTTCCCCTGGGTATCCATCGTTCCATGAGTTTCTTCAACACGTTAGTGTCGATGGGCTTGGAGAGGTAATCGTTGAAGCCATTCTTCAAAAACATCTCGCGCATTCCGGCTATGGCGTTGGCCGTCAAAGCCACGACGGGAAGGTCACGAAAACGATCTCCTTCCATCGCCCGAATGGCCGCCGTGGCGTCAATTCCGCTCATACCGGGCATCATGTGGTCCATGAAAACCAGGTCGTAGGCGTTGGACTTCACCAGCTCTACAGCTTCTTTGCCGCTCTCGCAGAGATCAACTTGCACTCCGTAAGGCGAAAGGAGGCCCTGGGTGATTTTGAGATTGGTGGCGATGTCATCCACTACCAGCACTCGCGCGCTAGGGGCCGTAAAGCGTACCGTTGATCTCGTATCCTGGCAGGTAGGTTCTACACTGACCGCCGCGCTGTTGAGCACGTTGGCGATGGATACCGAATAGGCCGGCATGACGACGATGGAAATATCTCGAAAGGAGGAAATCTCACCCAGATCCGCCAACAGCACGAGCTTCGTCTCCAAACTCAAACGCGCGATAATCTCTGAAGCTCTTTTCGCGAGAGACGTGGACACGAAAGCGAACTGGAAGCGCCCGCTTTTAAGTCTTATAAAAAACTCATTGGGTTCTGAGGTCATTGAGACGGGTACCCGGAGGTTCCTCAAGGTGGCGGCGATGGATTTTCTGTAAAGGGGCCGCTCGTCGCAGAAAAGCACTCGCTTTTGGGAAGCGTTCTCCACGGAGGCCAGTTTCGCACCGTTCGTGAAAGATTGAGTGAGGGTGGCCGTAAACGTCGAGCCTCTTCCGTATACGCTCGTCACCGTGATGTCGCCACCCATGGCGCGGCATAAATTCTTGCTGATCGTCAACCCCAGGCCAGCACCCTTGATTTTTTTGTTGAGTTCGGAACCGACCCGAACGAAATCCTCGAAAATATTCTCCAGTTCCTCCTCTTTAATGCCAGCGCCGCTGTCGGTAATGGAAAATGAAAACAAGATCTCGCCCTCGTCCATCGAGGCGCCCGTCACATTGAGGTGGATGAAACCCTCCGAGGTGTACTTCGCGGCGTTGGCGAGGATGTTAAGCAGAACCTGGCGAACACGTATTTCGTCCCCGATCAGGTTGTTGGGTAACTCTGAATCCACGTTGACCGCGAAGAGGATGTTTTTTTCGGCGATTTGCGCTCGTGTGATGTTGATGACGTCGCTGAGCAAAGAAGCGAAGGTGTAGGGAGTGGAGTTGATCGACATATTGCCGGACGCGACCTTTGAAAAATCCAAGATGTTGTTGATGATGGACAGGAGGTTGGAACCCGCTTCCCGGATGCCCGCGATGTATTCCTCGGTGGCGGGGGAGTTTTTCTCACGTAGGGCTAACTCGCTCATACCGATGATGACGTTCATCGGTGTTCGGATTTCGTGGCTCATACTGGCCAAGAAGGCAGACTTGACCTCACTCGCCCGCTCCGCTGCCTCCTTAGCGCGCAGAAGCTCCGTAATATCGTAAAACAGTAGGAGCGCGCCGCCGATGGACCCATCCTCGTCCGACATAGGCGTCACATATACCGTGTAATGACGCTGAGGAGTGATCCCGATAGATATCGTTTTGTTGGCAACGTCAGCGTGGCGGCTCCGTAAAGCCTTTTCCAACATTAACTGAATGTCTTCGACCACGTCGAGGGACACCGTATCCCGAAAGACATCCAGGAACTCCCGATCACCGACCAAACCAAAGCTGGAGATTCCAGCCATACGCAAAAAATAATCGGAACAATAAACAAGTCGCAATTTTTCGTCGAGCAAAAGGATGACGCTCTGGGCGTTGTTTAACAATAAATTGAAATACTTTGTCTGATTCGATTTTTCGGCGATGATGGTTTTCAGCAGCTTATCCTTCATGAGGTTGTAGTCTTTCGCGAGGTCGATTTCCCCTCGGGCTATCTGCAACCTGCGTCCAGTCACGCGGTTTTCATGTTCTAGTCGCTTGTTTTCCTTTTCCAATGCCTCTATTCTAGCTGTCAATGCCGTTGTCTCGACCCATGCCTCTTGAACATCCATCAAAAAATCTCCTTCACAATAGGCACCCAATGACGACAAAATTGTGAAAGCGATTGATCTCTTTGCCGCTTTTGGGATCGTTCCAAGGACAGAACTCGCCGCCTGAGTAGGTGAATAGGTAGGATACTCCAGACCCCTCCAACTCTCGTCGAATCAGATTCATCTCGGCCCTCGAATCGTAAAGCACTGTTCTTCGGCTGGCGCAGGAGAAAATCAGCAACGTTTTACGGTCCGGATTTTCTTTTTGGGTTTCTTTGACCGAATCCACCAGCTTTTTCGCGGTCGCGAGCACGTCGTCAGAGGCGTGAGCCCCCACCATCAGCGTTCCACTGGACGGCAGCGTGCCGCTCATAATCAAAATCCCATCCGGCGCGATGTCGGAGGAGATGAAGGTCTGAGGCTCCAAGCCGTTGTGGCTGTCTATCAAAAATGGAACCGCGTGATACAAAGTGGCATCTATTCCGCTGAAGCCGATTTTTTTTACATACTCCACCGCGGGCATATTGTTGATGGAGAGCAACCTGTTGCCCTCCGCTCCGGTTATTGCCGCTTTTTGTGTGAAGTTCTTCTTTTCCATGATCGTTCCGAGGAAAAATCGGGGTGAAACGGGACCGGAAAGCAAAAGGACCACTACTCTATCACCGTAAGATTCGCCGTTGTGAACCGTCTTCGAGAAACGGAACTCGTTGCCAACCAGGTGGAGGCCGATGGATCCGAACAGCGGCACTCCTTCCGAGGCGCGGTTCAGGGCGTCAGCGATAACATCACCTCCAATGCCCTCGTGATCCAGCATGGGTTGCAGGGCAATAGCCAGAGAGGGTTTTCCGGTCAGAGGAGCGGTAGCCTGCCGATACATGTTGCGAACAGAGGTTTCCACCTGCCCGAGAAGAGGCTCGGAGGCTCCGGTGGAGAACTCTACGTCGTCGCTGGTCAGCACGAGCAGGCTCAATATAAGTTCGTCCATTTCCCCTCGCACGAGGGCTCCGGAGGTGGAACAACCGATGACATCGAAAGGTAGGCGATCGCTCAGAGCTTTGACGACTCCTGACCCGATAAAATCGATATAGCAGAACAACAACCCCACCGCGTTTTTCAGCAGATTTTTCCTCAGATCCAACTGCTCCAAAATTTCACTGACCGCGGCGTCTACATCGTCCATCTCAAATGTATAAGCTGTCAATGCGTTAATCATCAATATTCCCCCCAAAAAATCATGGGTCGGAAAGAGTCTCGAAAGAGTCTCAGAAAGTTCCGCCTTTCAAATAGTAATAAATAGTAATAAATAATAACAAAGTTCCGCCTTTCAAATAATAACGCCAATTTCGTACCGTGACTTTATAGTGACTTTGTAGCGGGTCACATACCCGATATAAGTTTGAATTGCGCTTGCGCCTTGGAAAATATGTCGACCAGAGCCGGGTCGAAATGGTTTCCTCTCCCTTCTTTAATGATGGCGACGGCCGTCTCGTGAGGGAAGGGTTTTTTATAGGGGCGTTCCGACGTGAGGGCGTCGTAAACGTCAGCGATAGCCATTAGACGCCCCAGTAGCGGTATGCCTTCTTTTAATAACCCTAAAGGATACCCTGTACCGTCCCATTTTTCGTGGTGAGACGCGGCGAAAACCTTGGCATAATTAAAAAAATCGGTGTCCGTATCTCCATCCTCTATTCTTTCGATGATCTTGACGCCGAGCATGGCATGTTTTTTCATCTCATCGAATTCCTCCGGGGTGAGTCGTCCTGGTTTCTGGAGAATGTTATCGCGAATCGCGATTTTACCCACATCGTGCAATTGTGAGGACTGTAGCAACAGTTCCAGGTCCCAACTTTTCCCAATTTCCACGTAAAGCCCCTCCTCCAGCATAGTGGAAACCAAAATGCCCAAACAGCGTTGCGTTCGATCAATGTGGCTACCTGTTATATTGTCTCTACATTCCACCAAGTCGGCCATGGTTCTCAAAATTTTGTTTTGTAGCTTGACCACGGTTTTTGTTTTCTCCGCCACCATTTTCTGAAGGTTGTCGTTGTAGTTTTTAAGCTCCTGCTTCTGAGATTCCACCAACAGGTGAACCTCAATGCGTTTGCGCAGAAGCAGAGGTGAAAAAGGCTTCGCGATGTAGTCGATAGCCCCCAGGTTCAGTCCTTCTAGCTCACTTTCGTTATCGCTCCGAGCCGTTAGAAAGATAACCGGGATATATCGAGTTTTCTCTTTTTTCTTGAGGATTTTTATCGCCTCATAACCGTTCATTTCCGGCATATTGACATCGAGCAATATCATATCAGGCGTATTGCGCTCCAGCAAATCCAGCATCTTCTCGGCCGAAAGGACAGTGAACACGTCATACTTATCCGATAGAGCGTTTTTGCCGATTTTGAGATTCGCGATATTGTCGTCAACCAACATGATCACTTTACGCTGTTCTTCCGCCATGATAAAAGCAACTCCCGATCTTTGCGTCTCTTTGGGCTCTAGTTCTCTAAG
Organism: Synergistaceae bacterium; assembly: GCA_031267575.1. Lineage (NCBI taxonomy): Bacteria > Thermotogati > Synergistota > Synergistia > Synergistales > Synergistaceae > Synergistaceae bacterium. Next base: position 23,349 of record JAIRYN010000053.1, read on the forward strand.
CGTTTGGCAAACCAAGCCGTTGAAATTTTAGATGAGCCTTGGAATCCTGTAAAGTATAAAAGACGGGTCATTGATTGACTTGGCCATATCTCGTTCATAAATACGGGTTATATGATGGCAGAAACATCACTGCTAGCAGATACATTAGAAGGGAGGTTGTTTTTCCCGTCTGACGAGGCGCGCGCAAAACACAATACCACTTTTGGCGGATCAGTTTTTGGCGGATTAGTAACGGGTCTAGCATGTAGTGATCTTCTAAAGCGTCTGGCCCAGCTGTGTTGAAAAACTTTCCCATTGCTTGTGGTTTCACTACGTTTTTGTCCATCTCTCAAAACTCGACAGTTTTCGTCTCACCTGTGAACGAATAAAATTTGGCTGTGGCGTCTTTGAGATACCAGACCTGTGTATTGCCGTCATCCGCCGAATACCTGTCTTTCAGTATGGGGTAGGCATCGAGCAAAAACTGTTTTGCTTCTCTCCGATCATCCTCCACGACGACGGCCTGCACTCGAACCCATTGCCCTTTATTATCGTCGGCGCAGATTTCGATTTTGGGGTTGGCGGATAGTTGCTTCGAGATGTTTTTGATCTTGCCGGTTTGAATATAAATCCGACCCTCGAAAATCTCGAAAGTTCCAAAAGGGCGGACTCTCGGCCGATCTCCTTCGACGGTGGCAAGATAATAGGTGCCACATTTCTTTACGAAATCGCGGACTTCTTTCAACGCGGCTTCTTCTTTCAATATAGCTTCTTCTTTCAATATGGCTTCTTCTTTCAACATGGCTTCCTTGTCAAGGACTGTTTTCATTTCAAATCACCTCTCTTTAGATATTTTGGAACACCTGCCAGAAACAATGAATATCTTATCATTTGATGTCCATACTGATGTCCATACTAGGGAGGGGAATGTATTTTCGCCGGACAGTTTAAACAGTTTAATCAGAGTAGCCCTTCGAAAAATTTGGCGTCGGCCAGGATATTTTCTGCTTCCGTTAGGGAAATAGGTTGGGAGAAAAAATATCCTTGTCCCTTCGGTACGTTGTTTTCTATCAACCAGTGAAGCTGATTTTCATTTTCTATGCCCTCGGCTACGATGTCGAAATTCAGGTCTCGGGCCATGCTGATGATGGAGCGGACCATGAGCGAGTTCTTTTCGGAAAAAAAGAGCTGGTCGATGAAAGACTTGTCGATTTTGAGGTAGTTGATGGGCAGTTGACTCACATACTGAAGGGAAGAGTATCCCGTTCCAAAATCGTCCAGGGCGATCTTTACCCCGAAATTCCTCAGTTGGTTCAATTTTTCCTTGGCACTCTCCAAGCTATCGATGAAAATCCCCTCCGTTACTTCCAGCGCGAAGTAACGAGGATCCAAGGATTCTTCTTGGATTCGCTCGCAGACGAAAGGCATAAAACCAGGGTCTTTGAACGACGCTCCAGAGGCATTGGCGCTCAGGAGAAAGTCTGTGTCAGGGAAGGTTTTCGACCATTCTTTCGCGGCTTGGATCGCCTGGCTGATAATTTGCTTGTCAATTTTCGTGATGAGTCCCGTCTCCTCTGCTTGAGGAATAAAGGCACCCGGCGAAAGAAGCCCGTGTTCGGGGTGATTCCAGCGTGCTAAAGCCTCAAAACCGGCGAGGCGCTGAGGAGACAAGTGGTAGATAGGCTGGAAATAAGCGACGAATTCCGACGACGAAAGAGCTTTTTGCATGTCCGCCCGAAGGGTGAGCAGGTTGTGTTGAAGGTTGTGGTTGATCTTCTGGACTCCTTCTTCGGCGGCCAGAAACGTGATGGTGCCAATACCGTGCTTTTTACCGCGAATCAAAGCGTCCGATCCCAGCGCCAAAATCTGGTTGGTGGTGTTCGTGGCCTGAATACCCAGCACCACTCCGAAACTGGCGCTGGGAAAAACGGTCTTTCCCTCAACGTAGACGGGGGTGTTGAGGAGGCGCTGAATGCGCAGAAGCAGGGATTTGACGTAATCCTTCGAGGTTGTGCCGCGTATGATGATGCCAAATTCGTCTCCGCTCAGACGAAAGGAGGCGGCGAAACCGGCGATGATGTTCGTAATTCTCTTGGCGGCCTCGATGATCACCAGATCTGCGTTGCGCGGCCCCACTTGTTCGTTAACCAGCTTGAACTTGTCCATGTTGATAAAAACAACGCAAAAAGTGTAGTTGGGGAGTGTTTTGATGTTTCGAAGCTCTTTTTCCAGCTCGTCCCAAAAATAATGCCTGTTGGGCAGACCTGTTTGTGAATCGTAGAAAGCCATTTTGACGAGGCGATCCTCGATGATTTTGCGTTCCGTGAGATCGTGGGCGATTGAAAGAGTAAGGGTATCTCTGCCGAAGGTCAACGTTTCCTGGTGAATTTCGGCGGGGATTAGGCCGCCGTCGGCATGACGAATATTGACCTCGAACACGTTGCCCTCGCTTTTCAGGAACTCGTCGACTGGTCCCGTGTTTTTTCCCTTTTCGAGAAGAATGGACCTCAGAGAAAGCCCTAACAGTGCTCGTTCTTCTCGATAACCCAGCAAATCTCGCGCGGCGGCGTTGACCAAAAGGATCGTTCCGTCGGGGTCGCTCAATATCAACGGGTCGGGGACTCTGGAGATCAACATGTCCAGCGCGTCGAGCATGGCATTGAACGACATGCAAAGGCGCGTGATTTCGTCGTTGCCCTCCAAGGGAATCCGAAGATTCACCTGCCATTTGCTTGATATGTCGTCCGCTATTTTTTGTAGTTTCTGCAGCCGGTACAGGATCAGTTTGTCGAAAATGAACAGGACCAACGCCAATGTCAGGACACCAGACAAAAAGACCCAGGCGTATCGATTCGCGAGAGTTTTAAGTCCTACCTCATTGATTTGTCTTTCTTTGTCGTTGCTGATGAGAATTTTGTTGTCCTGTCCTATCATGTCCATATTCGCCAGAGTATAGTAAACGACGGCTTTCGTGTCGGAGGTAAACTCCACATAGACGCCATGAGGGTCGTTTTCTTTTTGGATACGTTCTTGAACACGTTTTTGAATCGAAAGGGCAGAAGTGTCTTGCGTGGACAGCAGTTGGAAATTTTCTCCCAAAACTCGTGATGCGAAGAGGAGAAAGGTCTCCAGTTCGTAGCCCACAACCGCCACTCGATTGCCCCTTTCCAGGATTGACGCTACGGCGACAACGTAACGCTTCTGGCCTATCTCCAAAATCCCGCTCGTTAACGAAAACCGCGGAAGACGTGAATTTTCGCCCTCTACGTCTTTATAAAGCCGGTGTATGGCTTCCGTCAAATTCCGGGAAAAGAGCGGGGAAAGAGGAATCGCGCGATGCTCCGCGTTGGAGACGTAGCCTTTTGCCTCTTGAGTGGCACAATCTACCATAGCCACAAAACCGTCCGATACATGGCTCTTCTCGCGAATGAGCAGTTGGTCGATCGGTTCACGAGCATTGTAAAGCTGTAAGGCAATATCATTTACTTCGCGGAGCAAATTCTCTTTTTCCGCTTGTAGAAGTTTTTCGAGATGAAGCATATTCCATTTGAAAAAGCGTTTTTCAAAAGTTTCAAAAATGAAAAGTAGCGTATGGCCGCTACTAAGGCTCATCAAACTTGTCAACAAGACCAGCAGAGTCAAAACGGAGTAAAGAAACTTATTGCGTAAGGACATCGATATCTCCTCGCATGTCTTCAAATTTGTACGAAGTATATTATACAAACCGTCGGCCATCGAGGCGCAAAAATGTTGCCTCCGACCCGGACTCGGTCGTGAATGCTCAAATGAGCATTCACTCGATGAATTTTCTCAGATTGGAAGCGACGAAGTGCACGAGAATCTTAAGGGCGGCGAGCTTTGTGTCTCTGTCGTTGATGAACGCGTTTTGCGAAGCCAGAGCGACGAAACCATCCAAGCGCCCCTCGTTCCAAAAGGGGAAAACGTAACGCATACGGGCCATCTCAGGCCAAGGGCACGTAAGCAGACTGGAAAAGTTCGTCGTTTGCGTGTCGAAACAAGCGTGTTCATTACCCGTTAGGGGAGGGGAAAGGAGAAGAATAGGTTCGAAGAGAGAAGGGATTCCCTCTTTGCGGTATTCTACCGCGAGATAACCTTGACGCTCCTTGTTCCAGATGACCAAGAAGCACTCGCTTTTCGAGATGAGTTCCGAGAAAATATCCGCCGTCAGGGAGAGAAAGCTGGAAATGTCCTTTGGGTGCTTCAACGCGTTCATAGCCTTTTCTAATGAGAGTATTGTGTAATCGTTGGAAGATATGATGTTTTTTCTAGCTGAGTTTTGGGTTCTCAAATTGTTGATAGACAGGGAGCGCGACGCCAAGTTACCCACTAGTTCCAAAAAGTTCAGGGTCTCTTCCGTGGGCAGCTTGTCCCACTGGGAGACGCAGAATAGCCGGTAAGGTTCGATGATAGGCAATACGACCTCATAGGGAGCATGGCCTCGCGTGACGACAATAGGCGCGGGGGGCAACATCGTTTGCTCATAGAACCCCTTTCTTTGGGGTGCGGGGCGTTCGTCTCCCTCAAGGAAGTTGAGGTTTTTGCCATCGTCCTGAAAAATAGAAAGTGTACGCGGAAAAAGGCTTTCGCGCAATACGTCCGCCAGAAAAGCCGCGTAGTAGTCAAGGGGCATGGGCTCGAAGATGGAAGCCAGGGTGTTTTTGGTGGCCAAAATCATGTAGGAGAGCCGCGCGAGAGATTCTTCTGTCACATTGACTTGCTGAAAGGCCTGCCACCAGGAAAGCAGCCCCGCGAAGGGGTGAAGTTCCGGGAGCAGCGCATCAGGAGACTGTCGGAGAAGAATGTAGAGGGACCAGTGCATACCGTAAACGCGCACGGCCCACGGCCATTCACCTTCGATCGCCGCTTTGTCTATGGAGAATTTTCCAGCTAAAACCCGCTCAGGAAAGGCGGAGATTAGTCGCGCGGCCTGCCCTCGCAAAAATAAACCTTCCGTCCGCACTCCTAGCGCGTCTATGATTTCAAGGTCTGTGTCTTTAGGAGTTACGACCAAAGCGGCCTCGACTTTGGGTCTGAGGAAATCGACCAGCAATTTTAACGCTCCTCCAGACAAAACAAAGTCTATTTGTTCGTAAAGCTTCTCCAAAATTCTGCACCTCCAGCCAAATTTTGAAACTTGTATTCAAAACTCATTATGGAGGATCTTATTCTATTATCGAGATACTGTCTATGAGCCTTCTCTATGATTTTCGATCATTTCACCATAATCCGAATAATTCGATGCCAAGGATTCGATGCCAAGGATTATCTTCTGTTAGGTCACACAGTCTAGATCACATAGTCCCAAAATTCTTCTTGGGCAAAGTCCACATTGCAGATAACGGCGTCTTCTTTAAATTGAAGCTCAGGGCTTCTGACGCTCACGCGCGTTTTTTCGGGCACGCTCTTCGTGATGAAGGCGTTGGATCCTATCACGACGCCCTCTCCGATGATTGTATCCCCTCCGAAGATGGAGGTTCCTGAGTAGATCGTAACGTGGTCCTTGATAGTAGGGTGGCGTTTCAAGCCCTTCAGCGTCTGTCCCCCTCGTGTGGAGAGGGCTCCCAGAGTCACACCCTGGTAGATTTTCACGTAATTGCCGATAATGGTCGTCTCCCCAATGACAATGCCTGTGCCATGATCGACGAAAAAGTGGTGTCCGATGGTAGCGCCTGGGTGGATATCGATTCCCGTGCGATTATGAGCGTACTCGGTCATCATACGAGGAATCAATGGTACTCCAAGCAAGTGTAGTTCATGGGCTAATCGGCTCACCATGATGGTGTAAATACCGGGATAGGACAAAATAATCTCGTCCGTGTTATAAGCGGCCGGGTCTCCGTCGTAAAAGGCTTCCACGTCCGTAGACAGTACGCGGCGTATGCGTGGGATCCGCTCCAAAAAAGCGTAGGTGATATAACCGGCCTCCTCTTCAATGCTCGTGTTTTCACCTTCTTCATCTTCATCTTCATTGTTTCTGGCGTTGCGTAACGCGCGCGCGATCTGTTTTTGAAGGTGGTAGGTCAAAGATCCCAGTAATTCACCTACGTAATACTCGACCGAGTCGCCTGTCAAACGTTTTTTGCTGAAGAAACCCGCGAAAATCAAATCTCGTAGTTTTTCAATCAGTTCGGCCACGATGGTTTCGTTGATCTGGTTTTTCGCCCCGATCTTGATGATGTTTTCTTCCTCTCGGTAGCTTACCAAAATGGTGTCCGTCAGTTTACGAATGTTTAATTCTTGAATGTTCATAGTGTGTCCTTTCTCAATGTGTAAAAAACATAGATAAATAAGAAACATAAATAAGAAACATGGATAAACATGGGTAAACATGGATAAAAAAAGGATCCCCTCGAAACAGGGATCCCCGCGTTATCCGAATAGGCGTCGTCTACAGCCGACCATATCGGGCGGAGATCCACTGTGAGCGCACGCCATTCTACACGCCGTTATAACAAGCGTCGTCAACTTCTCGATCACAAAAAAATGATAAAACATCCGCGCTCCTCCTTTCTTGAATCTTTTTTAGGATGTCAATAAATTTACTAGCAAGAGCTATCTTATAAGATCTATCTTATTCTCTCGACCATGAACTGTCAACAGTTTCGCTTCCGCTCAAAACCGCAGGTTGGATTTGTGATCGTCATTTTTGTTGACTTCGACAGTCTCGTTTGGGTTGACTCCGTTAAGCTTGTATGCGGCAAATTTGCCCACAGCGGCGGGTGTCGTTCTATAAATTTACTAGCAAGAGCTATCTTATAAGATCTATGAAGCTCAAAACGGAAATTCTCAGAGACCACAAAAACATTAGCGAGCGGGCCGTCCGTAAGGACCGTAGCGTTAGTCAGTGGTATCCGCAAGCGGCACTCTGTCGAACGCGCCCGCAATGGGTTTGATGTGTGACGGCATTTTTCTTTGCTCCTTTATATTACACAGTAAAGTATCGTTTCAGCAGCCAAATAATAGTAATGACGGATATACGCTTTATACTCGGGTACGAGTGATTTTATATACTCGGCAATCTCGTAGTAGTCGTTCGGCTTATGGTAAATGCAAATGGCCAACTTCGGCTTGTCGCGCTTGATAGTTTTCGCCGCGCCTTTCAAACCTTCCAATTCTGCACCCTCTATGTCGAACTTGATAAATGTCACTTTATCTTCGGCTGCGGCAACGCTGTCAACAGACCGTGCTTTGATTTCAACACTGCCTTCATCGCCGAGACGCGAACGCGCTTTATTGAGTTGCTGCTCATTTGTGATAAATTTAAGCGTTGTGTCCGATGACCAAATCGCCGCTTCTTGTATGTCAACGCAGTTGCATCCATATTTCAGAACATTCTGCTTTATACAGTCAATCGAGCTTTTTTCCGGCTCAAAAGCATAAATCTTCTTAACAGACGGCGCTTTTTTAAGCAATATTTCGCTGGTTTCGAAATCAAGACACCCGCCGTCTATGAACACTTCGTCACTTACCAGTCGCGGAATAATTATCTTTTCGTCAAAGTACATATCCATTTCCGGACGAAGCCAAAACACTTTGCTTTTTATGTTATCCGGCAGTACGCCCAACATTTCGTCAAAGTGCTTTTGCAAAGTCGGCGTAACAATTATAATGTCGCACTGCAAAATCTCCGAGTGCGTACATATATTCTCTCTCTGTTGTGGTGGAGATATGACTGTCTTGCCGAACAATGTTTTGCCTTGCGCGAAATTATCCCATACGCCGACACAGTTCTCTGCAAGCCCCAGTTTCTGGACATATTTCCCAAGGTGTTTTCCGGCATTCCCCACACCGTAGATGATATATTTGTTGTTCCGTAACATATTGGCTACTTTGCGGCTCTGCGCCGTACCGTCAACAACATCATAAATGCTGTCAAGTCCCTGTTCCGTATGACGTTTGCGTAACAGAAACAACTTGCGGGATTCGTCGTCACAAAGCCAGTCGTAAACCGCTTTCTCACGGTCAGTCAGTGTGTTTGTCACAGTGTTTTTCCTCCGAATAAAGTATTTTCCCTCCAAATAAATCGATGAGTTTATCGCTGTATTGATCCAAATAGTCGGCGTCGTGTGTACCGTAATCCGGCGAGTTGCAGGTGGCACAGTACTTGTTTTGTCGCCTACCGCTAATTTGCAGTCGCAGGAATTCGCGGCGCGTGCCGCCGTTCCAAATCTCGCTGAAACTCTCGCGCAGGATATTGCCGAAGATCACGGGAGCTTCGAGCGCACAGCATCGCCGACATTGCCGTCAGGCATAATCACCGCCACATAGAACGGCATGGCGCAAATGTTGACGCTCATCGCTTTTTGGCCCGTGTCTTTACGAGCGTCAAGTCCCCGCCGAGCGTGCCGTGGTCAATCAGTCGCATGACAGGCGCATGACAGGACTAAGGACTACATCCGCGATACACATCATCTACCCAGCCTCTAAACGTTACGTTCGGGTGAACAATCTTCCAATCGGATTCCCCGACCATAACGAACCATGCGTTCGGGATCAACTTGACGACCGCACCGACATAATCGAGAAAATCGTATGGTAACTTCTTATACGTTGGGGATCCTGCATATCCAACTACAAATTCGCCGCTGCGCAAGGAATAACCTGTCTTCGGCTCGATCTCTGTCGGGTCAAAGTCGCCGAAGCCATAAACAAGCGTTGACTTGCCACGAAATTCCGGCAACTTCAACGTTGCGGGCGTGGTCACCATAATATAATCCGCGCGGCCAAGTACGGGAACACCCGCCGCTTTACACCGCTCGATATGATGAAACTTGTGCGGTTCATCAAGCAATAAAATGCTGTGATTATCACCCGCCTGCTACCCAAGACGTGCAATTCCCGAAATCGCCTTGCCCATGCCGCCACCCATATGCGGGGTTAGTTATATGCACACATTCATACGCCGTTCAGTCCTTTTGCTATGTTCTTAAGCTTTTGTTCAAATCCAATGTTCAAATCCAATTGTTGGCACAAAGCCGGTTTCAAGTGTCATCTGTTAAATTGTCCAATAACTGGTATCAAAAGGTATACTTTTTGACAGCCACTTTGGCACTAACCAGCAACAGCAAAATAGCTAAACTTTTGTTAGGTATTATACCATAATTATCCCAAAATTTCGAGTTCAAATTTCAATTCTAGGGCTTTATCAAAAAGTATA
>JAIRYN010000054.1 GCA_031267575.1 Synergistaceae bacterium
TCGCTTAGAAAAAAAGATCAGATAATGATTACCGCAGCCCTGAGTGTGATTTTTGCGGTCGCTCATATTTATTATTTTATGGCTAAAGCTGACGCGATGTTAGCGCCGGTATATCAGACTTTTTTAGAGAAGTGATTTGTGAAGGTAAGAGCGTTGCTCGACGCCGTATGGGAAAAATTCGGCGCTCCCGTAAGAAGTGGGATGTTTCCGAGAGATCAGCAGAAAACGCGCATATACTTGATGATCGATCAATTCTTGGAAGAGGCGAAATTGTCCAAACTGGAGGAGATAGTAAAAGACCTCATCGCTGAACACTGAACCGTACACAAGAATAAATACCCACTAATGACAAGCAACGTAATTTGTGTTGTAATGAAGAGTTATATTGTAATGAATAGTTATGTTACAATGAATAGTGTTGACATAAGATATTGATTGAAGATTACACATATATAAACCTTCTAAAACAAGTTTGAGCGCTCGCCGCTTTAACGGTCAAAAGAGAGTGCAATGTCCCAGACAGTCAGTATGACGTTTTACGACAAAATTGCCGCTGTGAGCACCTGGATAAAGACGCCAAAATTGCTGAGATCCAGAAAAGATAACATTTGCATAAAACACTTACCTAAAGTATAATAGTATGTCAGAAGCTTTTGAAGCTCATAAAGCCAGGGTAGAAACAGAACATCAAGATTTATTCCAAAATATTAAGGTGAGAAAGAGGTGACTATGTTGCTATTACAGTGCTCAGATCACGAGCACTCAATAAATTGTAGGAAGAATATAGGAAGAATACAGGTATTTCAAAGTAGAAAATTCGGTTAAATATTCTAACAACAAGATTTTGTCTTCAAAAACATATCTGTAAAGTTTAAGTCAACAATCTCTTGATTTCAAATATCAACGGAGGCACAAAGTGCTGTATAAAACTTTTCAAGATTTAAAACTATCCGCGCTCGGTTTCGGGAATATGCGTCTGCCAACGCTCGAAAATGGAGCGATAAACACATTCGAAGCGGATGAGATGGTCGCGTATGCCTATGAGAACGGCGTAAACTACTTCGACACCGCTTATGGCTATCACAACGGAGAATCAGAGCGATTTATCGGCAAATCACTCGCGCGTTTTCCCCGTGACACTTGGTATCTGGCGAATAAATTTCCAGGTTATGAGGGGCGAACGGAGTGGAATCCTGCGGAGGTGTTTGAGGAGCAGCTTCATAAATGTGACGTGGAATACTTCGATTTTTATATGCTGCACAATGTCAACGAGAACACTATTAAGACATATCTTAACTCTAAGTGGGGAATTGTCGATTACTTGTTGGAACAGAAAAAGGCAGGGCGTATTCGCTTTTTCGGGTTCTCCTGCCATGCCGGAACGGAAACTTTTCTGAAATTTATGGAACTTCACGGTAATAAAATGGAGTTCTGCCAGGTTGAACTCAACGCGCTTGACTGGTTCTTGCAAGACGCGAAAACGAAATATGCATTTTTGAAGGAACGTGACATCCCGGTTTGGGTAATGGAGCCTGTCAGGGGCGGAAAATTGGCAGCGTTCTCGATCGAAAACGAAAAAAAACTCAAAGCGGAACGCCCTAATGAGAGCGTAGCGGCGTGGGCGTTCAGGTGGCTTCAATCATTGCCGCAGCTCGGTGTGATATTGAGCGGGATGACGACTATGGAACAGGTGCGAGATAACATCCACACTTTCTGCAAAGATAAACCCTTGAATGCTGACGAAAAAAAACTGTACGAGGGAATTATAGCAAGCCTTGCGGACATGCTCCCTTGTACTGCCTGCCGGTATTGCTGTCCGAGATGTCCAAAGGAGTTGGATATTCCCAACCTGCTTGCGCTATACAACGACTGCCGTTATGAACCTTCTGTCGTAGTGAGAATGGTGGTGGACGGTATGAAACCGAGTAAACGCCCGTCCGCGTGTATCAATTGCGGAAAGTGTAAGGAAATTTGTCCACAGAATATCGATATACCTGGAGCACTAAAGCATCTGCAGTCGATACTTGATACGCTTCCACACATCGGAACAGTGAACGACGATGAAGAATCTGATGAAGAATCTTAAGTAGACGACTAAGGAAACGTCAACATCGTTAAGACATCTTGTAAATTTTGATAGTGCGTGTTTTACGATAAAGCGATGAGAAAGCCAACGGCTTCAGCCGTTGTTGGATAAGGTTAGATGAGGTTGGATGATGAGGTTGGATGAGAATCGTAACGCCGCCAACGAGCGGTGTTTGTTTCTGTTTTTTGTCGTGTCTCTAAATTCATGTTAGACTTCTTTTATGATTGCGATATCAATGCGGCGCTGAATATCCACAGAGTCGGGGCATCGACTCTTAAGGGAGAAGACGTAAGACCCACTTCGGTGGCTGTCTTTGTCGATCTTAGAATCCTACGACTTGAGCCGTGGGATTATGTCAATTACAATATATCCATACGTCGATCTCCATCAGGCGTATATAGGCGTATACAGGCGTATATAGCGAAGATAGCGTTTGAAATAGGAGAGATTTTCAATGAAAATTTCCGCTTCCGTAATAGAAGGGCTTTGGGACGCGCTGCCCGTCGTGTTGGGGTGTGTCCCCATTGGAATGGCTCATGGCCTGCTGAGTCAACAGGCAGGGCTTGTCATTTGGGTCCCTCTGGGGATGTCTCTTTTTGTTTGCGCCGGCGCTTCCCAGTTCATCGCTGTCTCAATGCTTCAAAGTGGAGCGGGGCCGGTTGCAGTCGTAGGAACAACCTTTATCGTCAATTTTCGGCATCTGCTGATGTCGGCGTCCATCGCGCCCAGTTTAGCGTTGTGGACAAAACGGCAGCGCCTGCTGACGGGATGTCTACTGACGGACGAGTCCTTCGCCGTCCTTTCCGCACGCTTTGCCGCTGTCACCGTCAAGCCAGCAGAAGCTATTACGCTAAACGCCACCATATATCTCGCATGGGCACTGTCGGTCTCCACGGGTTTTCATCTGGGGTCCCTGATCGCCAGGCCCGAAGCGTGGGGGTTGGATTTCGCGCTGCCCGCCATGTTCGCGGGGCTTCTGCTGCCAGTCTGCCAGAGCTATCCCGCTATCATTGCCGCCGTTGCTGGCGGAGTGACGGCAGTATTACTCACCTTATTGGGGCTGAAAACCTGGGCCGCTTTTATAGGCGCGCTGGTCGGAGCCACCGTTGGAGTTTTTTTCGGTGGAAGTGAACAAGGAAGTGTGCAAGGAAGTGAACACATTGGATAAAAGTCTGTGGATCATCATCGGGGGCATGGCGTTGGTGACCGTGCTGCCGCGTCTACTTCCCATTATGCTGCTGTCCGGCCGCAGATTGCCACTGGCCGTTGCGCGCTGGCTATCGCTGATCGTCCCGGCCATCCTCTCGGCGCTGCTCTTTCCTGAACTGCTTTTCACGCGTGACGCGGCTGCCAGGACCTTTGCCCTGTCGGCCTCCAATACCTTCCTCATGGCGAGTGTTCCCACGTTTTTCGTCGCCTGGAAGACGAAAAGCCTCTACAAAACAATCATTGCCGGCATCGTTGCCGCCGCCGTGCTGCGCTTTTTTGTGGGATAAGATTGGCTGGTTTTGCATACCTCATGAGAAGTATTGGAACATATTAAAATTCTCTGCCATATGGTCCTCCGGCACAGTGATTCTACCTTTCGTGTATTCGTGTGCGTATACTCGTGTGAAGGTAAAGATTTCATAACCTTCGCTAATTTAAAGTGAGATCGTGAGATCGTGGCATACTCCCACGACTAAAGTCATGGGATTCTTAAGATCAACAAGGACAGCCGACTGAAATCGGTCTTACGTCTTCTCCTTTAAGAGTGGATGTCCCCACTCTGAGAATATTTACAGCCGCATTAATATCCCGGTCGTGTTCCGCCCCGCATCTCGCGTTGATAAGCCATAAAACAAGAAATCCAATACAAAACAAACGCCACCGTTGGCGGCGTTGCGATTCTCATCCAATCTCATCCAACGGCTTCAGCCGTTGGCTTTTTCATCACTTTATCGTAACGCGACCGTATTGTTACCGCGCCTTCTTACGTATTGTGACCTGACAGACCTCGTTTCCTTTGGCGATGACACCGCCCAGATGAAATTCAAAATCCTCGTAGCGGCTGATGATGCCTCGGTCTCCATCCATCGCGATGTCGCAAAGGTCGCCGATAAACTCCTCTGACGCTCCCAGTGTCTGCCAAGCGTTTACCAACGGACAATAGTGAAATTCGGCGTAAAACTTACTTTCCGTACTCTCCTGGACGTCCATCTCGAAAATTTTCACCGCGTTATCGTTGGCAAAGGCTTTTGCGAAAATCTTTAGGTCATTTGTGCGCGGAAACTTGTTATCGCCGTGAAAACACCCGCATCTAAAAATAGCGTCATGGGCGAAAGACAAATCTAACCCTTTCTTCCTTGCCTCGTCAATCAAAAGAAAAAACCACGTAGCCCGGTGTTCGAAGGCCGCCCTCAAATCCTCGATTTTAGAATCGTCTACGCACCCCAGCTTGTTCGTAATCATCGTCTTATCCCTCCTGAGCTTGAACGTTTATCCCCCTGATCAACGCAAGTACAATATATCCGCGGAAGCGCCAAGGATCACATATACCCTATCGCCGGGGAGGGTCAAACCATGCCTTTCCCGCGACAGGTGTACAATCCCAGCCTCCGTGGTGTAAAACTTGACCTCTTCTTTGCGTCTGTCCACGCTACGTTTTTTTTCTTCCCGCTCTACGGATCGTTTTTCCACAAGCTCTTTCAATCGGAGGATGTTCTGAATTTCAAAAAAATACACCGTTCCCGTGATGAAAAGGAATAACGAGGCCGCAGCGGCTATGAATATCCAACGTAGGCGTGGCATTGAACTACATTCTTTCTGGAGCCGACACGCCCAGGAGAATCAAGCAACGGGCCAAAACCACCCGTGTCGCTTCCACCAGCGTCAGACGGCCTTCCTCGATTCGCGGAGCCTCCCCCAAAATACGATTGGTGTTGTAAAAAGAATGAAAACACCCCGCTAGGTTGAAAGCATAACTGGTAATGGAGTGAGGCGCCAAGTCTTTCGCCGCGTTCGCCATCTCCTTCGGGAAAAGAGCGAGGCAGTCCACCAACTTCCGGGTTTCTTCGTTATTGAAAACCTCGATAGCCGGCTCTTGTCCCTCTCGAAGCCTTCCTCCTCGCTCCCGCAGCTCCTTCATGACACTGCATATGCGGGCATGAGCATACTGGACGTAGTACACGGGGTTATCGTTGCTTTGGCGCTTCGCCAGCTCTAGGTCGAAATCAAGCTGGCTATCGCTGCGCCGAGTGAGGAAGAAATAACGCGTGGCATCCACTCCAACTTCGTCCAACACATCGCGCAATGTAACAAATTGCCCCGAACGGGTGGACATAGGAACCTGCGTTCCGTCTCTCACCAGGTTCACGAACTGGATCAGAAGAACATCCAGGTCCTCTGGTTTCCTACCGATGGCTTCGACTCCTGCCTTCATGCGGGGAATGTAACCGTGATGATCCGCTCCCCAGATGTCGATGACGCGATCGAAACCCCGGTCGAATTTTTCTTTGTGATAAGCAATGTCCGAGGCGAAGTAAGTAGGAATGCCGTTGTTGCGGATCAATACTCGGTCTTTCTCGTCCTCGAAATCCGAGGCTTTGAACCATACCGCTCCGTCGGCCTCGAAGGCGTAGTTACGTTTTTTCAAGTGTTCCATGGCCTCCGCCACGAGGTTGCGCGAATAAAGGCTGCTTTCCGAAAACCAAACGTCGAAGGTCACGCCGAAATCCTCCAGGTCATGGCGAATACTCTCAAGGATCACATTTCCGGCAAAATTTTTAAACCAAGCCAAACTTTCGTCGATAGGCTGGGAGAGAAAACGGTCTCCTTTCTCCGTGATCGCGTCTTTTGCCAGATCATAGATATAGTCTCCCTTGTAGCCATTTTCAGGGAAGGGCGCCAGTTCAGGACGCTTTTGCAACTCGAAGTAGCGCGACTGGGTCGAGCGTCCCAGAATTTCCATTTGCAGCCCCGCGTCGTTGATATAGTATTCTCGCTCCACCGTCCAGCCGGCGAAGGCGAGAAGATTAGCCAACACGTCCCCTACGGCGGCGCCGCGCCCGTGACCGATATGCAAAGGCCCCGTCGGGTTGGCGCTGACGAACTCCACCTGCACCTTTCGGCCTGCTCCCGCGTCCGAAGAGCCGTAACGGTCCCGCTCTCTCAGAATCTCCACCACGACGCTCCGAAGCCACGTTTTCGACAGGAAAAAGTTAATGAAGCCTGGGCCGGCGATCTCTATTTTTTCGATGGCGTCGCTTTTGTCACTCTCTAACATTTCGACGATCTCCTCCGCGAGAGCGCGGGGAGGCAAACCCAAAGGTTTAGCCAGTTGCATGGCCACGCTTGTCGCCCGGTCGCCCTGTCCCTCCCGCTTGGGGCGCTCAATTTCTATTCTGGATTCCGCTCTGGATTCCGCGGACTTGGCGGAAAACCCATGAGGCAGGACTTTGTTTTTCTTCGC
Source organism: Synergistaceae bacterium (assembly GCA_031267575.1). Classification (NCBI taxonomy): domain Bacteria; kingdom Thermotogati; phylum Synergistota; class Synergistia; order Synergistales; family Synergistaceae; species Synergistaceae bacterium. The sequence goes on from JAIRYN010000054.1 coordinate 6,537, forward strand.
GACAACGGCTTCGACAGCCTTCGAAATGCTTGCTTTCAAATAAGTTTCAATGGCACTGCCCGAAATGATTTCAGACAAATCGCAACCCCTCCAATAATAAATCGTCTATATAAAATAGTCGTTTATTTTTTCTCTTTCAACTGAACGGGCAGGGGGCGCGCCATGAAGGCTTGCCAGCCTTGGAGCGCCGCAGTGAGCCCCACCGCATTGTCGTCCGCGATCACGGGCGTTCCGACGGTCAAGTGAGCCTCCGCCGTCAATACTTTTTTCTTATTGAGCTTGTAGGATTCAGTGTACTTCACCTTCCCCATGTTCCGTTCCGCTGGGGTGGGAAGCATCACGTTTTCCATCTCATCGGGCAAGTCCAAGGTAAAACGGGCATCCAGCATAAAAGGAAAACGCAGGGTGTAGGGGAAAGGGCCAGAATTCAAGTTCTTGATCCACCCCGGCACTAATGCCGGCAGATAAGCCAGAATATGGCGCCCACCGGTTCCCGTGATAACCTGGGTCTCCGCGAGGGTGACTAGGATCTCTCCCTCATTACTCGCCTCCGAAAACTGAAGCCTCTGATAACGAGGTATCTGAGGAAACAACGTCTCCATGACGGCCGTGAACCCGTCCTCCGTAAAACCATTGGGGAATAGAAAACGACGCCATCCATTGTGAGCCTTGAGCTTCAGCGTCCCGGTCATGATCCCCTTCTCGCTTAGGCTCAAATCGAAATTCGCGCTCAGTCGGTTCATGGCGGCGGCCGAGTCGGAGACCCTGCGCTCCTCTAGCTTTCCGTCTGGGGTAACCCCGTACAGCATTTTTCCTCGTAAAGACATGGAACTTTCTCCTAGGCGAGGAACATCGTCCATGTTGTAGTAAAAAACGGCTCCTTTCGGTCCTTCTGCAATTTCCAAAACCGGGCCTATCGCCATAGTCTCGCAGACGGGTTCATTTGTTCCAGGACGATAAGGCAGTTCCCAGAAAAGGTGGACATTGGCTCCCGCGTCCCTCAACCAACGATACGCCAACAGCAGCTTCTCCCAGCGGGTCCAAGGCCCTTCCGCCGGAATCTCCCGCGCCAGGCCCTCCCATAAGAGGGGGCCCGGTTGGGGGTAAAGCCACTCCAACACGTTGTCCGCGAGATGACCTTTCGCGCGGCCTTGCAGCGCGTTTTCTAACGCCTTGGGAGGCGTGGGCAGAATCGTGGGTTCCAAACCTTTAATGGATCGCGCGGCAGCCTCCCTGCCTTCTCTCGTGCCAAACGCCACAAAACTGCGCTGGCTGTTCTTGAGAGAAAAACGCGCGTCCGCCGCCGCGTTGATCACTCGCCATTGATAAAGCATACGATCATCCACATTATGGGCTTCAGGAGCGGAATCCAGATTGGAATTATAGTAAAAAGGATGTCCCGCGGGCGCCGTCACCTGGATCTCCGCTTCCCATACGGGCAAGGACTCGCTGACCCAGACCAGGTCATCCACGGAAAGTCTCTCAGGAAAAAGCTCCCTGTAAGAGACCACGAGGATGAACTCGTCGGGAAGCTGAGAAAAAACGACAGAACGCATGGTACCCCCATCTTGGGGTATTTCCCGGACGTCCATGATTTTTTCAGCGTCGCCTGGGGAATAAACCGACGCTTCCAGAATCTCGGCCTCCCCGCCTTTAGGAACGAGAACGTTCCAGGTCAGCCATTGCGGCGCCAGGCCGTCACGGCCCAGGAGAATCCATTGGCTTTTTCGTTCGATGCCGCCCTCGGGGGCGATTTCGTAGATGATCCGCTTCAACCATACCACCCCGTCGAAATCGGGGTAAGTCGAGAAATCGGGGTTTAACTGGATCATTGAACGGATGTCGTAAGCGAAATCTTCGGATCCCCACGCGCGCGCGCAAAGGAAAAACCCCACCAGAACCGCGCCTGCTAGCTGAAACCACGCGCCTTTCTTCGAAATTTTTTTCATAAATTTCATAAAACTTGTCATCTTTCAACCTCTTTTTTACTCTTTTTTAACCTCTTTTTTAACGTCACGGTTTTTCATCAGACGTTTTTACCGCAACAATGCTTGTATTTTTTTCCACTGCCGCAAGGACAGGGTTCATTGCGACCCACCTTGACCCCCTTCTTGATGGGCTCCGGACGGGCGTCGCCCACTTGAAGCCGCGGATCTCCCTGTACCGAACCAGGAACGGGCATATGAAAATCTCGCCCTTCCGAGAGTTGCCGCTCGCGACGTCCTCCACTTTCGGAAACGACGCGGACCCTGAAGAACTGCTCCACAAAAGACTCCCGTACCCGGAGCATCATCTCTTGAAAAAGATTATACGATTCAAATTGGTATTCCAACAGCGGGTCCTTTTGTCCTATGGCGCGCAGGCCGATGCCGCGTCGTAACTCGTCCATGCCCAATAAGTGGTCGCGCCAAGCATCATCCAAAGTGTTCAGTACCACGTAGCGCAGCAGGCCACTTGCCATATCCAGATCGAGGCTCAGAATTTTTTGGTCGTAACGCGATTTTATGGATTCTACAATTTCGTCACGGATAACCTCCATGCCGGAGTGACTGTCAAGCCGCGCTACCGTTGTCTCGCTGCCGGGGCCAAAAATCGCTTTGAAGCGGGAGGCGGCGCGCTCCGGGTCGGGATCGCCCTCCTCCGGGAAATAGCGCTCCAGAAGTTCTTCCAGAACCCCTTGAATGATTCCCCATCCGTAATCGATGATCTCCTCTTCTTCCAGGATTGTGCGCCTTTCGGCGTACACCGCTTCTCTTTGATGGTTCATGACGTTATCGTAGGCCAAGAGCTGTTTTCTAATATCGAAGTGCATCTGCTCCACTTTGTGCTGAGAGGACTCGATGACCTTCGAGAGCATGGAGGACTCGATGGCCTCCCCGTCCGTCATGCCCAGTTTGCCCATGATGCCCTGGATGCGTTCGGAGCCGAAAAGACGCAGGAGATCGTCCTCCAGAGACAGGTAAAAGCGGCTTTCTCCAGGATCGCCCTGGCGGCCGGCACGACCGCGGAGCTGATTGTCGATGCGCCGCGCCTCGTGCCGTTCCGTGCCGACGATGGATAATCCCCCCAGCTCCACCACCCGGTCGTGTTCCTCCTGACATTGGACGTGAAAATGTTTCAGGTGATCCTCGTAGGCGCTCTTGATTCGACTGAAGGCGTCCCGCAGAAACACGAAATAGGCGGCGTCCTCCCCTGAGGTGAGACGTCGGTCCCGCAGGTAGTTTTTCGTCAGGTCCTCTGGGAAAACATTGGTGTACTGCACGAAATAGTTGTAAACGTCGTCTTCTTCCAGTGTTTTGATCTTCCATTCCATCGAAGGGCGCTCGGCCAGGAGCTTTTCCTTGGCCAAAAACTCCGGGTTCCCCCCCAGCATGATATCCGTGCCGCGGCCCGCCATGTTCGTGGCCACCGTTACGGCTCCCAGATGTCCGGCCTGAGCCACGATATTGGCTTCCTTCTCGTGGTGTTTCGCGTTTAACACCTGATGGGACACTTTGCGCGCCTTCAAGAGCTTACTGACCCTTTCGGAGTTTTCGATGGAGGTTGTGCCCACCAGAACAGGCTGACCGAGGCTATTTCTCTCTTCGACCTCGTCGGCCACGGCGTTGAACTTTTCCATGACCGTGCCGTAGATGACATCGGGGTTGTCGGCACGGATCATCTCTTTATGGGTCGGGATGGTGACGACCTGGAGGCCGTATATTTCCTTGAACTCCTCCGCCTCGGTGACGGCTGTTCCCGTCATGCCCGCCAGCTTTCGGTACATTCGAAAGTAGTTTTGCAACGTGATCGTGGCTAGAGTTTGGCTTTCACGCCCGACTTTGACGCGTTCTTTCGCCTCGATGGCCTGATGGAGACCGTCGGAATAGCGCCGTCCCACCATCAAGCGGCCCGTAAACTCGTCAACGATGACGATTTCACCGTCCTTCACCACGTAGTCCACGTCTCGCTGGAAAAGGCGGTGGGCCTTCAGAGCCTGGACAATCCGGTGGGCCAGCTCCGATTTCGCGGCGTCAGAGAAAAGGCCGGGAATTTTCATGAGGTTTTCGCACTTCTGAATGCCCGCCTCCGTAATAGCGATGTTGCGCTCTTTTTCGTCTTTTTCGTAATCCTCGCCTTCTTTAAGCTGGCGAGCCACCCCATCGGCCCGGACATAAAGCTCCACGTTGTCATCGGAAGGTCCCGAGATAATGAGAGGCGTTCGGGCCTCGTCGATGAGGATCGAGTCCACCTCGTCCACGATGCAGAAAGAATGGGGACGCTGCACCATCTGCTTTTTGTGCATGACCATGTTATCGCGCAGATAGTCGAAGCCGAACTCGCTGTTCGTGCCGTAAGTGATATCGGCCCGGTAGGCCTGGTAACGATCTTCTGGCGGCATGTAAGGGTAGATCACCCCCACCGACAATCCTAAAAAGCTGTAGATCGGTCCCATCCACGCCGCGTCCCGTTTGGCCAGGTAGTCGTTGACCGTAATCAGGTGCACCCCCTCTCCTTTGAGGGCGTTCAACACTACGGCCAGAGTCGCCGCCAGGGTCTTACCCTCACCAGTGCGCATCTCCGCGATTCGCCCCTCGTGGAGGGTCATACCGCCGATCAGCTGCACGTCGTAGTGTCGCAGGCCGATGGTCCGCCAAGAGGCCTCCCGCACCAAGGCAAAAGTCTCCGGCAGCAGGTCGTCGAATTCCTCTCCCTCCAAGGCTCTTGTTTTCAGTTGAGTTCCTCGCTGGCGTAACTCTTCGTCTTTCAGGGATTCCATCTCGGAGGCGAAGACGTTCACTTGCTCGACGACACCCCAATATTTTTTCAAAGCCCTCTCGTTAGGGTCAAGGCCAAGCATTCTTTTGACACTCTTCCACATTATTCTTCACCTCAAAAACTTGTGCTCAAATACAACGTTTCGTTATAACGTTCATTATAACGCACAACACAGCGCGCCATAAAAAAGCCCTCATTAAGGGACGTCGAATATTACGCTGTTATAGAGTAATGGCGAATCTGTTAAACGGAGTCTACAAAGAGCGATTCCTGGACTGCTCATATGCTGACTTTCAGCTAACAGTTCCTGCAGGCGCCTAAAACAGGCGCCTAAAACAGGCGCCTAAAAAAGAAAAAACCACCGCCGCAGCAGAGGTTTTAGATCGATCTGGATATCTGTGGATTTAGATTTTAGTGGGCCTACCTGGGCTCGAACCAGGAACCTTCCGGTTATGAGCCGGTGGCTCTAACCACTTGAGCTATAGGCCCATCAATTGTAATTGACTTCAATTATAGTATAGCTAAAACACAAATTATAACTATAACACAATCAGACCACTACAAAATCATTATACCTTTGATTCAACGCGAATGCAACTAACAGGACAACTTGCTTCCGCCTCTTTCGCGCAAGGCTCGTTCGTCTCCGAACGCAGGATTTTTGCGACTCCCAGCGCCTCATTCAGGGCGAAAACATCTGGACACACTTGGCAACATACACTGCACCCTATACATTTGTCTCGATTTAAAGAAACTTTCATGCTCGCCCTTCTACCTTCCTCCTATTGAAGTAGCGTCTTATTCTATCCCGTTCATTTACAACTGTCAAATTCACAGATTCTTCACAATAATAGTGTCGCTGTTACTACTGAAGTTCATCTATCCGTTCATCTATCCGTAATTTATGTTAATATTATCACACTAGCGAAATTTCTCGATAACTTCCCCTTTGCGAAAAACAATAGGAGAAAGTTTGTTCATGAAGTTTGTTCATGAAGGAGGAAATCCTATATGGAACGACGTGAATTTTTAAAAAAATCTTTGACCCTCGGACTTGGGGCTGGAGTGCTATTTCTGCCTAGAGGACTCCGAGGTGGCGTATCACGAGCCCTGGCCGATCAGAGTTGGCCCGATCTGGTGGCGCTGAGGGGGGCGTCGCCCGAGGTGATGTTCGAGCGAGGCGTCGCGGCGCTTGGAGGCATGGGACGGTTCGTGAAGTCCGGGCAGACCGTTGTGGTCAAACCCAACATCTCCTGGGATGTGGCGGAAAACGCCGCGGCCAACACCTCCCCCGCCTTGGTGGCCAGAGTAATAAAGCACTGTCTGGATGCGGGAGCCAAGCGGGTCCTGGTGGTGGACCACTCGATAGAGTACTGGGAAAGTTCTTGGAACACCAGCGGCATCGCCGCGGCCGTCAAGTCTTCCGGCGGAACTCATGCCCCAGCGGAAAGCGCGGGGTATTATCAGAAGATCGGTTTGGCGGGTTCTGTGTTGAAGGAGACTCGAATCCACGAAGCGCTTCTGGAGTGCGACACGTTGATCAGCGTCCCCGTGTTGAAACACCACGGCGGCGCGGGGGTCAGCATTGCCATGAAAAACCTGATGGGCTGCGTTTGGAACCGAGGAGAGTACCACTCCAAGGGCCTTCAAGCCTGTATCGCGGATTTTCTCCATGCCCGCAAACCTGACCTAAGCATAGTGGACGCTTACCGGGTCATCACGCGCCACGGACCTAGAGGCGGCTCCCTGGAGGATGTGGCCGAGATGAACGCCCAGATCCTCTCTCCCGACGTCGTGGCCGCGGATGCCGCGTCGGCAAGACTGTTAGGACGCGAACCATCAGAAATCGGACACATTCGCTTGGCCGCCGAGGCTGGATTTGGACAGATCGATCTAACAAAATTGAAAATCGAGCGACTGGTCCTATAGCATGACGACAACAGCAAAACGGAAGCGCCTGGGTTACAGACTTTTATCCTGGGTACGTTTGTGTTTTGCCCTAGGCGTTTTGATCCTGTTCCTCCGAGTTTTCACATCCTCTCTTTTACAGTGGCGAGACCCGCGCGTCGTCCTGATGAACGCGCAGCTTTCTGGTGCACTGGCGCGCGGCGCGTTCGGACTCACGGTTGTGGTCGGCCTTGGAGTGGCCACCTTGTTCGGGCGCTGGTATTGTGGTGTTCTCTGTCCTTTGGGGACGCTTCAAGAGGTGGTCCGAAGAGCGGCCAGACCGGGACGTTTGGGAAAAATGAACAGGTATATCACCCCTTTGCGGGTTCGGTATGTGTTGCCTTTCTTGGTGGGCGTGGGATTCTTTTTGGATATTACCGCTTTCTTCACCCTTATGGACCCGATCACGAACTTCGGGCATGGGGTACGAGGAGTTTTTATCCTTATTACGGAAGGATTAGCGGCCGTGAGCCCTTTAGTTTGGGGCGATCTGGCCGTTTTCGCCGTTATTTTGGCTTTTGCCGCTTTAAGGGGACGCCGCTTCTGCGACTGGTGCCCTGTGGGAACGCTTCTCGGCCTATGCGCCCGCGTAGCGCCTTTCGGCATGAAACTCCACCGAGAAACCTGCGTTTCCTGTGGCAGTTGTGAGCGGGCTTGCCCCATGAACTGCATCGAATCCAAGAGCAAAACACTGGACCAGGGTCGATGCGTGTTGTGTCTTAGCTGCGTGGGCTCTTGTTCTTTCGGTGCGCTGGACTATGGCTTCATCCCTTTGGCGGAAAGATCACTGGTATCCCAAAAGAACATGGAGCGCCGAGCGTTTCTTCTGCGGATGAGAAGCGCTTTCATTCATATAGGAGGCATTGTCTACCTAGCCGGGCCGATTCTACGCAACGTGAGAAACCGAGCGCCCGACCATTTCTCCGGCTCCGACGCCGCCGGTTTTATCGACAGGATTCTACCCCCTGGGGCGGTGAGCCTCTCCCATTGTTCCTCTCGCTGTATCGGTTGCCTGGCCTGCGTTTCGGCTTGTCCCGTGGGGATCATACGGACCGACCAAGACACCCGACCTCAACTGGATTACACTTACGGTTATTGCCAGTATAACTGTACGGAGTGCGGGCGCGTCTGCCCCACAGGAGCTCTACTCTCGCTGTCCCGCGACGGCAAGCGGCAGACACGCGTCGCTTTGTCGAACCTCACGCTCCCCAACTGCGTGGTCGTCACTCGACGTCAGTCCTGCGGCGCCTGCGCGGAAGTGTGCCCGACCCATGCCCTGCGGATGGTTCCTCTAGGCGACGGTTCTTCTTTGACCATTCCCCATTTCGACTTCGACTACTGCATCGGGTGTGGAGGTTGCTTGAACGTCTGCCCGGCGGAACCCAAGGTCTTTACGGTAACGGGAGTTTCACCACAAACCCTGACGCCGGGAATACGTCCCCCGGAACCGCCGGACAAACCATCACTGCCGGCAGTCGTGGGGAACGATTTCCCGTTTTAGAATTAAGGCTCAAGGACAATTTTGAGAATTAAGGCTCAAGGACAATATCAAGGACAATATCAAAGACAATATCAAAAGGACAATATCAAAAGGAGGTTGGTGCTTTGAATCTTGGAATGGGCGAAATAGCCCTGTTGATCGTTTTGCTGCTGGCGCTTTTCGGCGCGAAACGCTTGCCGGAGGTAGGTCGCGCCGCTGGAACCGCTATTCGGGAGTTCAAATCGGCTCTTAACGCCAATGCTCCTGACAGCCCGAAGGGGTCCGACAGCCAGAAGGCCGAATCCCATAAAGCGGAGGGCGGCGGTGACGGAAACGCCTGAGTGGACATCCCATCTGGAGGAGCTGAGGAAGCGGATCATCGCTGTTTTTGCGTTGTTTTTCGTGACGACTCTCGTGTCGTTTGTTTTTTCCTCGCGCCTCGTCACGCTTTTGACTGCTCCACTGGCAGCCTTTGATGTGGAACTTTACACCTTCGCTCCGGCGGAAAAGTTCATGGCTTATCTCCATCTTTCGGCGTGGATGGGCGCTGTTTGCACCGCGCCATTTTTCTGTCTTCAAGCAGCGCTTTTTCTGTGGCCGGGGTTGAGAGGCCGAGAATATCGTTACGCGGGTGGAGTGCTTTTCGTGGTTCCTGCTCTTTTTGTGTTGGGGGCCTTTCTGTGCTACCGCTTCATGGCTCCGCTGGTGTTTGGGTTTTTTTTGTCCTTCGGCGCGGGGGATGGGGTAGTGGGGCTATGGAGCCTCAAAGAATACCTGGCGCTTTTGTTTGATTTGATGCTGGCGGCAGGATTCCTGCTTCAGATGCCCTTGGTGCTTTTACTGCTTCTGACGATGGGTGTAATTTCGCCCGAAACGGTGGCATGCTACCGACCTCACGCTATTTTTCTGATTTTTTTGCTGGCCGGTATCCTCACCCCACCAGACGTGGTCTCCCAGGTCATGATGGGAATTCCCCTTTACCTTTTATTCGAGGGCGCTCTTGGGCTGGGACGGATATTGAGAAGAAACGGACATTAACGGACATTGAGGAATAGCGCGAGGAATAGCGCCATGAACATAGAGACGCATGACCATGCGTCTCTTTTTCCTATCTCTGCTTTTCTCTACTTTTTCCCATCCCTACTTTTCTTCGGAGACTGAAGGAGCGTGGAACCACTGGAGCCGCCGGGGATAGTTCTGTAGCGTTGGTCCGAGTGTCCTATCCGTTCTGAGAGTTCTGCTTCGAGCAGCCCCTCTCGGATCATCACCGTAATGTAGTGCCGCCGCAAAGATCCCTCCGAACGCCCTAAGGCCAAGGCCAAATCTGAAAGACTTCGGTACTCGCTGCACAGCTCCAGAATAGCGTTACGCACCAAAACCGGCGACAAGCGAGGTGTATTCCGCACCATTTGCGCCAGGGCAGAGCTGGGAAGGTTCACCCTTTCGTCAGCGTTCTCAGCAGACGTTTCCGCGTACTCATCTTCATCTTCGTACTCATCTTCTTCCAAGTCCTCGTCTTCTAAGCTAAGCTCTTCATTCAAAGGAGGTAGGCTTGTGGCGTCGACTTCTTCCAAAAGAAAGGCTTCTGAAGAAATTTTGGGTTCCTCTGTCAAGTTCTCGGTACCTGAATCGATATCTGAAGAGGAATCCGACCGCAGCACGTCGATGAAAGACGCAGGCAACTCTGGAACTTTTCTCATCAGTTTGAACAAAAGCGGAGGAATTTCGGCCGGTAAATATCGCTCTGGCCTTTGGTTTCCTTTTTCTTTCTTATCTTCCCTCTTATCTTCCTTATCTTCTTTTTTTCCGTACCCTTCCCGGACCACAGGCAAGCCCAAAGGCTGCAAAGCGGCGGTGATTTTCAGCGGCAATGCCGCCACGGCGGATAGTTCGAGAGTATCCCAGAGGAGTTCAAATTTTTCATCGAAAGCGCGAATGACATCGAGCCCCTTTCCCTCTCCTCGGGCGAAGCCGGCCAACTTAAGAATTCGCAAAAGCCGCCCATTCCGCGCTTCGCTTTCTCCTGGCGTTTGCGCGCGCGGTAAGCCAGGATTGGAAAAGAAAGCGGTTTCCTCACCCAGCACGATCTCTACGTGGCCAAAATCGTAATCGGCGTGAAGGAGCGTGTTCACGAAGCACTCACGTAACGCGTCTTCGCAAGGTTTGGTTATGGGAACAGCTTCCAGGAAACGGGGCAAAAGGTCCACACACGCCGTCCAAATATTTCGAGCCTCCCATATTTTCGTATCCGCCATTGTAACTGTATTCGCTTTCCAGGTAATTCGCGCTAAAACGTCCTTTTTCCCCAAAAGAAGTTGGCCGGCACGCGTTACCCTGCTGAATTTTTTTTCAAAACCCGCTTCATAATCCACCTCTTGTGAAAGGACCAGGGAGCGTTTCAAAAAATCCTCCAAGGAAAGCGCTTGCCACTGAGGAAAACGCTTGAGCAACGCGGTCCGGAAAGAAGCGACACTTGTGGCGTCCAGTTCCTCGATGGAGAGCCCGGAGACGGGAAAATCATCGCGTAAGGGTTCCAGAGCATCCAGGGCCATACGCAAACGGGCTTTAGAGCTAGAAGCCACGTCCACCCCGTCAACACGGCGATACGTGTCTCGCGAGAAGTCCGTTCCCGCGCAGAGAGGACGCAGAAACCACTTTGCCGACTCGACTCGGACGGCCAACAACTCCTTCCCTCCGCTTGAAAGCGAACGAAAAGACACCGCAGGGCGCATACCAGACCGGTAAAAAATCCGAAGGGAATCGCTTAACTCTCTTTCGAGGAAAGCGACATCAGGAATTCCCTCGACCACAGGAACGAGCTTTTCTTGAGTTGAGTTCTTTTTAGAGGCTTCCAAGCTCGCGCCCAACACGATCCACCCTCCGGGGCCATTGGCCATCCCACAGTAAGTGAGAATAAAACGAGATCGCTCTCTCATCGAGAGAAAAGCCCGGTCGGAAGTCTTCGTCAAGGACAAAAAACTATCTAGCGTCAAAGTTTCCCGCCAATCTAAATCTGGCGCGACGACGGCAAAAAGCCCACTGAGGTCTTGGTTGACATTATCTTCTTCTACTATCATGCTAGGGCGCCCCTCCTGGGTCCTTTCAAATAGATGCGCGCTCATTATATCTCAATTAAGAATCAAGGTGACAGATGCGGAGATATGGAGATATCCAGTGGTAGACGGTCACTCAGGCAAGAACCAACCTCGTTTCCTCAAAAGAGTGGCCATATCACCCGGAACGGGCGCTCGGAAGACTTTGCCCGCTAAGTCCACGAGAGTCCCCGACAACTTTTTCGGGAAGCCCAGCTCATAAGAGTGGAGTAGCGGGCGTTTGGCCTCGGAACCGCAGCGACGGTTAATTTCGATATTGCCGTACTTCCTATCCCCAAGAATCGGGTATCCCGCGTAGGTCATATGAACCCGGGCCTGGTGAGTGCGTCCCGTCAAAAGTTTGATAGATGCCAGAGATAACCCTCCTCCTGCGGCCAGGCGTTCGTAGCATGTTGTGGCATTTTTGCCTGCGCCCGTCCGTACGATATTATTGGCCTCGTCTTTGAGAAGAGGAACGTCGATCATTCCTTTTTCCGGTAGCGTTCCGACCACCACAGCCAAGTAACGTTTGGAAACAAGCCTTTCCTTGAAGAGACGCTCCAGCTCCCGCAAAGCCTCACCGGATAGGGCCACCACCAAGGCTCCAGTCGTATTGCGATCCAGACGGTGGACCGCCGCTGGCGCGAATCCCGGCCCTCCGAAACCAAATATTTCCCAGACGCGGGTGATGACGCTGTCCCCGCCTTTGACGTCCGGTTGAACCAGAAGGTCCACTGGCTTGTCGATCACCGCGATATTTTTGTCGCGCCACAGAACTGCCAGGGGTCTAGGTCGGTCGTGCCGAGGAGTATGTAAGAAGAAATCCGTCTCTTTTCCCGGTTCCTCCCAGGGAACGTAAAGCTCCTGACCTCCCTGGACGCGGAGGGCTCCTTCTCTGGCCCGCGTGACGTCCACTCTCACCTCGCCTTTTCGAATGGCGCGCATGATAACGGACAAAGGAAGCGCAGGCCATATCGAGCGGATGGTCCGGTCCAGCCTGCGCCCTTCGTGATCCTGAGTGAGAACGATCTTGCAGCTCATGAAAGAGTATCGTTCTCCTTTTTCCCTACTTTTTCTACTTTTTCTACTCCGTGGACTTTCCACAGACGCCGCTGAACCGATGGGAGAAAATCTGTGATCTCTTTTCCGCCGTCCAATTGGGACGTCTGCTCCTTCCAACAATAGAGCTTGAAGTCAAGTTCATCCGCTGCGGAGACGATCATGGCCTCCGGCGTGGCCGGCAGAACGGGCGAGCCGAATTCTCGGCTTCCGTGGTGACTGACCAGAATATGTCCCACCGCCAACGCGGTCCGTTCATCCAGTTTTTTCTCCAGTTTTTCTGCCTCACGGTTCTTGCCGTGATCTCTCGCGTAATCTTCCGTCAAGGTCATAAAGCGATGGTACCCCAAGACAATATGGTCAACCACGCTGCCCGCTAAAGTCATATCGGGGGCTGGCGACAGACGATAAGACTCCAGCTTGCCCAGGTCGTGGAGCAGAGCGCCGGCTATCGCTACATCCATGTCCACATTATACCCACTGTCCCGGCAGCTTTGAACCATTCCCGCCGTGGATCGAGCTACAGCCAGAGAATGTTCCAGAAGCCCTCCCACGTAAGCGTGATGCAGAGAAACCGCCGCCGGCCATGTAGTGTAAGCATGCCAGAAATCTCGCTCAAAAAAGAGGTACTTCAAAAAACCCTTCATCGCCTCTCCGCAACTCTCGATCAGCTCCCGAAAAGCCTGTTCCATTTTTTCCAGGGGAATGGCTGATCGCCTGACGAAATTGTAAGGCGGATATTTTTCCTGGTCCACGTAATAAATGGCGTTGAAGTTGTATTGGTTTTGCTCCCGGAACTCCACCACCTTCCCCTGGGCGCCCACAGTCTGTCCTTCAAGTTTTCTGATCCGTTCGTCGGAAAGAGGGTCCATCTTGTATCTCATGTCGTCGGCGATGTTCCACCATTCCGAGTTTCCCCAGATTTTCCCCTCGATCTGCCCCGAACCGTCCATAATCGAGATATCCCAAAAAGGATTGTCGTTTTTGTCCTTGCGCTGTACAAAACGGGATACTACACCCAGAACATAGAAAGTCGAATCCTTGGATAATTTTTTAACCTCCGGTGTGGTCATTCGTCGCTTTTCTTTTGATTCTACTTTTTGATCCGCCAAAATCTCACCCCACGCAAAATTTTCGTAAACGTCTTTTATATATTGCCCACTGTGATCGCCATAACTCTTCCGTTCTGCATTCTGACGGATATGCCCTGGTTGCCATTCTCAATATAGCGAAGCTGCCCGGATCTATAATCCGACGGATACCCCACGTTTCTGTAAAGAGCGTCATCGGCCATACCCACTGCCAACCCGTTCAGCAAAACATGCCTGGCGTTCGTAATTTGTAAACGGGTAATCTCCGAGTCTCCTCTGAAGTTCACTGCCAGGCCCGTCCAGGTCAAAGTCGTCGACGTTTGCCGCGTGGGCTGACCCAGTTCTCTCGCCAAATCTTCTTTGCTCGATCCGAGAGATTTCAACAAAGAAGTGGTGTAACCTTCGGGTAGCGTGCTCTCCCGCCCGTCCAAGGGCTGGAGGTACTGTCCATAAATCCAACCTTCTCGGCCTCCCATGCGGACCTGGAACCAAGGCCCCGTAAGGCTACCTGAAGTTCCCTCCCAAGAACTCAGTATCTCCACCCGCGTGTTCGCGTTCAACCTGGTGATGACCGTACCGGAAACCGAATGATCCGGCCGGATGTTGACGTTGGTTCCTGTCACCACCCCTCGTGATGGTGGAATAATTTGCACCGCCGGCAAAACTGGGTTCTCCAGATTATCACCGAGATTGGGGTAGGGGTCAGGAGGCTCCGGGATGAGGCTTATGATAGGATCAGGTTCGAAATCGCTATCAGGGACCCGACCCAGACCCAGCAGGAACCACACCGAACCTCCCACGGCCAAGGCGAGGATCGAAAGGCCCACGACACGCCGAGCCAACGAATGGCGTCTTCGTTTACGCCGCCGCGTATAATCGGAAAATTCCCGGTATGAGCGATCGGGATTGATGATCAATGGGCGTTTAAGAATGGGCTGTTCCTCCTCCGTCGACTTGACAAAAACTCGATGGGGGTAAGGAGACGAAGTTTCCTTCTCCTGGCTTCCCCTTGTCTCGGCACTCTCTTCTTCCTCGTCTTCGTCCTCATTCATATCTTCCTGTTGGTCGTCCCACTCCGGCTCCTGTGTTACGCCGGATCTGGGCGACGTGTCGGAGGGGAAAACCGGCTGAAAATCTTTGAAGGGCGGGGCGGTCGATGCGCTTTCCCGCAGGTTTTCTTCTTCCAGAGACATGATCGTGGGGGAAGAGAGTAGGTCGTAAGAGGGAGTGGGATCCAGAGATGTCGTGTATAGTTGCGCCCCGCAGTTGTAACAAAATTTGTGATTGATTCCGACACTGGCCCCGCAAACGGGACACACTTTGGAAGATCTGCTCTTCAGCGAGTCGTTCAGTTTTACGAGGTTTTCCTTCTCTAGGTTATACGCTTCCTTAGGTTTGATCTTCACGTCGCGTTCTTTACTACCTTTACTAGCTTTATTACCTTGGCTGCCTTTTCTGCCGAACGAAAACAGCCGAAAACGTCCCCGCTCCTTTTTCCGAGCCGGACGCCCGCGGGGATAATCATCATCATCTTCCTCGTCTTGGTTGTCATCTTCATCATCTTCTTCGCTTTCTTCATTTTTTTCATAGTCTTCGTCGTTGATTTCTTCGTCATCCTCGTCCTCGTCATAATCCTCTTCAGAGTCTCTACGGAGGAAAAAGGTCGCTACCCCTCCCAGAAAATAGATCACTCCATAGTGGCGAACGTTGGGATGGGCAAAAAAGCAGATCAAGGACGCCACAAGAAGGAAGATTCCTCCGACGCGACGCCGATTGAAGGCCAACACTCCTCCAACAAGCGCGAAAATGGTGGAGACGCCCAGCAGAAAAATCGTAAAACCTGTGAAAGCACCGCCGGACGCTTCCAATGGGACTCCCGCCACGCTTCCGGAAGAGGATAATATTTCAAACACTCCATGAATCAGCGACATGATAGCCGCGCCAAGAGCCAAAGCCAACACTATCCAACGCATTTCACATTCCCCCGTCTGAAGTGGATCCCACCGTCGCAACGAAAAGCGAGCTGTTCAATATATCAATAATAATTCACTTGATAAAGATCATACTCATAGATGCACGGTTTGGCAAATAAGATTTTTATTGACATACTTCCACGACTAAAGTCATGGAATTCTAAGATCGACAAAGACAGCCGACTGAAACCGGTCTTGCGTCTTCTCCTTTAAGACTTTAAGAGTGGATGCCCCCACTCTGATAATATTTATAGCCACATTAATATCTCGGTCGTGTTTCGCCCCGCATCTCGGACACGTCCATCCGTCCATCCACGGGTCCATCCACGGATGGACAGCGGCAACTCAGGAAGAACATCAAAACAGGACGAACAGGTTTTTGACGAAGGATAGAACCTATAGAACCTGTCGATTTTTGTTCCCTGATTGCCGTTCTTGTACATCTCCCACGAAAGAATACCGGGAAATTGAGCGTGTCCTAAATCAGATATTTTACGACCCCCACATGCCTTGCATAGCTTTCATATTCAAGTCCTCCAAGTCCTCGACTTCTGTTGATCGACCCGGCAAGGTTAATCTTATGGTGAAGATGTTTATTCCGTTTGGCCTGGTAGAGTTTGAAAACGTAGGTTCTCATTTATTTTTCTGCTCCTCGATATACTTCATAATAGTTTTCTCTGAAATATGCCCCACAGATTCACAGTAGTACGAACGTGTCCACAAAGAAGGCATTTTCAGGAGATGAGGAAATTCCAAGCGCAATACTCTTGCCGTATAGCCCTTGAGCTGTCGGACAATATAGTGAGGAGCGTTTATAGGCCGCGTTTTGACAAAGGCGTGAATGTGATCCGGCATGATATCAAGCTTCGCAATTTGAACATCGATCTCATCAGCTTTCTCGTATAAAAGTTCTTTGAGTCGTATTTCTACATCACCAACAAGCACCTTGCGCCGATATTTTGGACACCAGATAAGATGATAGCCAATATTGAACACAGATGCGTTCGAATGAATCCATCGTTGATAAGCCATAAGAGAAATTTAACATAAAAGTAAACATATGGCAAGAAATCAAATACAAAACAAACGCCCTCGTTGGCGGCGTTGTGATTCTCATCCAACGGCTTCAGCCGTTGGCGTTCTCATCGCTTTATCGTAAAACAGCAGGCGCGGATAAAATTCATCGTGTCGAAAGACAGACAATAAAATAAACGCACCTGCATGACAGCATGACAGGTGGTAGAAATATGGCGACGTTTAAAGTCAACCGTTTAAGTCTTTCTGAACTGGATGAAGTGACATTCCCTTCGAAGAGTGAAGAAGTGCGTCTTAAGGGCGCACCTCTTTAAACATCATCGGTTACGGATACCGAGCGTGTTTTTAAGACCGGCTTGCAGAATTTGAGAAAAGTTCAACCCCGCTTTTTCGGCGAGCGCATTCAGCCACACCGGAACAGTGACATTTTTCTTTACGCTGCCGTCACGCCGCTCTTCGCGGAACATCGGAAGCCATACCTCAATAAGACAGGTCGTTTGCCCCGTTTCGTGGGCGATAGCACTAAGTTTGGACGGTGCTGGGATAGCATTCCCCAAATCTTCATTGGCTATGATCCACGCGCCGAGGGCGTCTTTTGCCATATACAGAGCTTCCTGCTCGCTGCTCGCGCACGAAATAGCACCCGGAAGATCGGGGAACGTTATGGTAATTTCCCCTCCGTCCAATTCAAATATTGCTGGGTAGACTGCAAATTCGTTTCTCTCCATTGTTTGTCTCCTTCCTGAAATGTGAGGGCGAGACTCGCCCCCGCTACTTTATTTCTTTGGTTCCTGTTTGCTTCCTGATCTTCGCCAAAGTCCCCGGCGGGATGTCTGCTGTTTTAGGTTTGGGGACTGTCGTAACTGCCTTACCGTCAGGACTTATAAAAACCTTGTGGCTCCCCTTGCCTTTACCGGTATCGATCCAACCGGCCTTTTTAAGAATTTTTGCTACCTCATCCTGATTGATGGTAACTACCTCCTTTCTGTGTATGTAATTAATTATACTCCTTATATTATGCGTATTAATAAGGAGTACTTATAAAATAGTAAATATATTCAACTGAATTTTATTTTCCAGGGTGGTGACGCGTGAATTTTTTCGATAAAGTGGATAAAATGGATAAAGTGGATAAAGTGATTAAAGCACTTTCGCCAATATGGGCGATGAAGCGAGAAGAGAAGCGAGAAAACGCGAGATATAGACTGGACTACATCAGAAGCGTAACAAATTCCGGGTATTCACACCACGGAGCCAGCAAAACGAAACAATCCATACTGTTCTGGAGGTCCGACAGTAAATCCCCGAGCGAAGACATAACCGAAAATCTGGAACTCATGCGCGAGCGGTCTCGCGATCTTTACGCGGACGGCGCTTTAACGGGGCGGGGGGCCATTGAGCGCGTCGTTCTGAATGTCGAGATAACGTTGGAAGGTCGCGAAGGCAACTGGCGCGATCCCTGGTGCCCATCGAAAGGAGAGACTCTTGTGTCTCGGAAGGTAAAAGTGCTACATTTGAGTTTTTTGTTTGTTTTAATTTGAAGCATTGCGCATTTTGCATTCAAAGCGCAAGCCCAAGAAAAACTTTTGACTACTGATCAGATTAATGAAGCCTACGAAAAAGAAAAAACACCTGATGTTTTAGAGAAGTTCACCGAGATTCAATAGAAAGAAATTGTTATGGCTATTAGAAACGCGTAGGAAGAAAATGGCAGTAAATCTCTTGAAATAGCGAAACGCGAAGAAGCTCGTTTTAAGGACGCGCTTGAATGTTCATTTTATGAAGACGACGTATACCAAAACTTAATGTTTCTTTCACGATGTCTACGTATTTCTACGTATTCTTTTAGAGTGTTACCGTTCTTCACTTTTCGTCTTTGTTCTATTTTGTGTAGGTTTTCAGTCGCATAGGTTTTCAGTCGCAGAAGAACAGGGCCGTATACAAGAGACGGTGATTTCGGCCTTCGGCAAACAACTTTGATATAATGCATAGACAACAAGCGACATTATGCGAGGAGAAAGAGATGGCCATCACAGGCGAACTGCAAAGTCAAATCGACAGAATCTGGAACGATATGTATGCTTATGGCATGGCCAACCCGTTGGTAGTCATAGAACAACTGACATACCTGTTTTTCATCCGCTTGCTTGATATGGAAGAAGAAAACAGAGAACGCAACGACGAACTGATTGGCGGCGCGCTAGGGAAGCGTGTCTTCCCACAGGACGAACAAGGACAGGCTTTGCGTTGGAGCAAATTCCGCGATCTCCCGGCAGAGCAGCTTTTCGAGCTGCTTCGAGATAAAGTTTTCCCTTTCATCAAAGGGATAGACAATCCCGTCAAGCTGAGCGATGGCTCGGAGCACGTTATCAAAGGCATGAAAATAGGCCCTAAAAGTATGTACATCCAACACATGTCAAACGCGAATTTTGTGCTTCCCAACCCTTTGATAACCGAGAAAGTGATTACGGCCATCGGAAACCTGACGCAGGCGCTCAAAGACAACGACCTCAAGGGCGACCTTTACGAATACATGATTTCCAAACTGCAAATGGCTGGCCGTATCGGACAATTTCGAACTCCACGTCATATCATCAAAATGATGGTAAATTTGACCGAGCCCCAAATAGATGATTTCATCTCTGACCCCGCTTGCGGGACAGGGGGATTTCTCGTACTTGCGGGGCAATACGTCCGCGAGCGCAACGAAAAAGCTCTGCGTATCGACAAAAAAGCGCGTGTACACTACCAGAGCGAAATGTTCACCGGCTACGATACCGACCAGACGATGCTCCGCATAACCGCGATGAATACGATTCTGCATAACATGGATGAGGCGAACATCAGATTTCATGACTCGCTGTCTAAAGACAACAGCGACACGGAAAAATACACGGTGATCTTGGCCAATCCGCCATTTAAGGGCTCACTTGACAGCAATGCTGTCGCGCCATCTTTGCTTTCAGTGACAAACACGAAAAAAACGGAGCTTTTGTTCCTCGCCCTCTTCCTGCGGATGCTTCAAGTCGGCGGGCGCTGTGCCTGTATTGTCCCGGACGGAGTACTTTTTGGTACATCTACTGCGCACAAAAACATCCGCAAGGAATTGATCGAGAACCACAAGCTACAGGCCGTTATTTCCATGCCTTCCGGGGTATTCAAACCCTATGCGGGAGTGTCCACCGCCGTAATCGTTTTCACCAAAACCAGCAAAGGCGGGACAGATAACGTATGGGTCTACGATATGCAGTCGGACGGGTACAGTTTGGACGATAAACGCATTGATTTGGGGACGGGCGGTAACATTGCAGACATTACG
Organism: Synergistaceae bacterium; assembly: GCA_031267575.1. NCBI lineage: Bacteria > Thermotogati > Synergistota > Synergistia > Synergistales > Synergistaceae > Synergistaceae bacterium. The sequence continues at coordinate 26,291 of JAIRYN010000054.1, forward strand.
ACACGTTTCAAGAATCTGAAAGCAGAAGCAAAACGCGAACGCATCGAGCAGAGTTTTCTCGTACCGAAACAGGAAATTGTAGATAATGGTTACGACCTCTCTATCAATTCTATCAATAAATACAAGAAAACAGTCACGCAAGCCACGGAATACCCGCCTACGCTGGAAATTATGGCCGGGCTGTTTGAGATTGAGGGACGCATCGCGGCAGGTCTCAAGGAACTGGAGGCGATGCTGGAGGGAGGATGAAATCGAGCGATAGATTGAGAACAACTGTGACCTGTAAAGCCCAGGGTAAGGGGCAGAAAATATAAGGAGGATGGGGTTATGAGTAAGAAACTGGTAGCGTATTTCTCGGCTAGTGGTGTTACTCGCAACGTGGCAAAGGCGCTGGTGGAGGCGGTTGGTGCCGACATGTACGAGATTAAGCCGCAAGTACCATACACAAAAGCCGACTTGGACTGGCAGGATAAAAATTCCCGCAGTTCGATTGAAATGAACGACAAATCTTCACGTCCGGCGATTACCGATAAAGACGCAAATATCGGCGTGTATGACGTTGTATTTGTCGGCTTTCCAATTTGGTGGTATGTCGCGCCTACCATCATCAACACGTTCCTCGAAAGCTATGACTTCGCTGGCAAGACTATCGTACCCTTTGCGACGTCTGGCGGCAGCGGTATCGGTGAGACGGTGGCGCACCTGAAAGGAAGCGTCAACACTTCCACAGTTATAACGGAAGGCAAAATATTAAACGGCAGGCAGACGAAAGAAAGCCTGACGGTTTGGATCAATAGCCTTAGACTTTGAACTTGCAGTTAAGGAACGCGTTGCGGAGGACTGAAAAGCTGGAGGCGATGCTGGATGGATAAAATATTTGAGGAACTGTTCCAAGATTGTACTAGGTTCGGAACAAAAATCCTTAAGGAGCAGTATCTGGCATTTGGTAAATATCCAATTGTGGATCAAGGACAATCCTATATCGCAGGCTATACCAATACTAACGATGGTCTCTACAATGATGTCCCCGCAATAGTTTTTGGTGATCATACGAGAATAGTCAAGTATGTGGATGTACCATTTTTTTTAGGCGCAGATGGCGTCAAACTTCTGAAAGTACGATATCCGAGGGCTAATGTTAAATATTTCTACTATGCTCTGAGTGCGGCTCATATTCCTGATACAGGATACAATCGGCATTTCAAATGGTTAAAGGATTTAGTTTTTAACTATCCTTCATCCGAAGAACAAAGTAAAGTTGTTGCTGTTCTTGACAAAACACGTATTCTAATCTTTTTACATGAACGTCAGCTTGAACAACTTGACCTAATGGTCAAATCCAGATTTGTTGAGATGTTTGGGGATTCGACGGTAAACGATAAAGGGTGGAAAATCAAGCGGCTCGATGAGATAGCCACAACTCGGTTAGGCAAGATGTTGGATGCGAAGAAAAAGACAGGTGAAAACACCTATCCTTACCTCGCAAATTTCAATGTCCAGTGGTTTCGTTTTGGTTTAGAAAAGCTTAACACAATGGATTTTGATGAAGCTGACAGAGCGGCATTCGCCTTGCGATACGGCGACTTATTGGTTTGTGAGGGCGGCGAAGTCGGGCGAACAGCTATCTGGAAAAACGAGTTAGAAAATTGTTTCTTTCAAAAAGCCTTACATCGAGTACGTTGCAATCCAGACATTTGCATCCCTGAATACTTGGCTGGGGTAATGTACCACAAGGCCACAGAAACTAACTTTGATGGTTTGGTGACAAGCGCCACGATAGCGCATTTGACTGGAGTAAAACTTAGATCAATGAAAATCCCACTGCCCCCTCTCTCGCTTCAAAATCGTTTCGCGGCGTTCGCCGAAGCCGCCGACAAATCAAAATTTGAAGTGCAGAAGGGACTAGACAAAACGCGACTGTTGTACGATAGTTTGATAAGTGAGTATTTTGCATACTGACGGATACTAAAAGCCATGCCGACATTTAGGGCTGATTTGAAGGAAGGGATTTTTTTGTATCTGGAATCCATACGTCTCATCAATTATGCCTGCTTCAAAGAGATAACCGTAGAATTCACCAGCGGGTTCAATGTTGTTGCTGGAGTCAATGGCATTGGGAAAACGTCGCTATTGGAGGCGATTGGCGAATACTTGCTATTTTACAGAAATATGTTGTTGCCCACATTGAATAACGTTCGAGTTGAGATGCAGATCCACGAGAACCAATACCGATTCGAACGGCAATATCCCGTCGTTATGGAGGTAACGGCGAAGCTGTCGCTGGAAGGCAAATTGTCGTGCTCTATCTTCAAAAAGCTCAACGACGTTCAGCTTTCTACAAGTGAAGGCGATCACGTTTCTCGGCGCAATAATGAAACGCAATTGAACGAGGAAATGATACTGCCTCTTCTGGCTTTTTACCGAGCCGGGCGCAACTGGACTACATCCTCTGGAAAAAGAAGCGACATTCAGGCCATTCAACATAAAGTATCACGGAAAGACGCCTATAACGACTGGCAGAACGCGGCGGCGAACGTGAACGCGCTGACGGATTGGGTGCTGGTGAAAACCATGGAGCGGCTCCAAACTTTTGCGGAAACGGGTCTCCCGCCAAACGACACGGATAACGCTAACGACGAGCTGTCCCTTATCAACCGGGCCATCGCCATCGCCATCGAAGAGGCTAAGGGATTGCGGTACGACATAAAACAAAAAAACGTTTTGATGGAGTGGAAGCCGGAGAGCGGAAAACCAATAGCTTTGTTCGACAGTCTGAGCGATGGGCAGCGCGCAGTGGCGGCGCTAGTGGCGGATATCGCGCGCCGCGCCTGTATTCTCAATCCGCAACTGGGCACTGACGTTTTGAGCAAGACTCCCGGAGTCGTGCTGATCGATGAACTCGACCTACACCTTCACCCACAGTGGCAGAGACACTTGCCAAACGGCCTGAAAAAAGCGTTTCCGGAGATGCAGTTTATAACCACCACACATTCGCCGCAGGTGTTGAGCGAACTCGCTCCGAACGAGATACTGCTGTTGGGCGAGGAAAGTGCCGAACACCCGGAGGCCAGTTATGGACTGAACTCCGACCGCGTTCTGGAGGATATTATGGATACCGCCTCACGTCCTCAAGGAATAAGGGATGAATTGTTGAACCTATTTGCTGCCATTGAAAGAGGCGAACTGGACGAAGCAAAGCGACTTGCCGGGGAATTGTCTAGTAGAGTTCCATACATACCTGAAATAGCAAGCGCAAGGGCACTCATCAAACGCAAGGAGATCATTGGAAGATGATCCGGATTAACAAAAATCCGGAACCGGGTTGGCTTCTGAAGCGAAAAACACACGCAATCTCCAAGGGAAAAGGATCGCTTTCTTACGATGATCTTTTCGATCAAGATCGTATCCTTCTGCGAAAAGCACTGATCGAAGAACAAGGCGGCTTATGTTGCTATTGCGGCCGGCGAATCAATACCGGCAACAGCCACAACGAACATTTCAGGCCGCAATCTTCTTATCCTGACCTTGCGGTAGATTATGAAAATATCCATGCTTCCTGTATCAGGGAGACCAAACCCAACGATATTTTGCATTGCGGACACGCCAAGAAAGATAAATTCGATGAATCTTGCTGTATGTCTCCGCTTGAAGACGATTGTGAGGAGCGCTTTCTCTACACTCTCGAGGGACAAATTCTGCCAAAAGACAAAAATGACGAGAAAGCCAAGTACATGATAGAACTCCTGAAGCTAAACGCAGGCCCGATTCTTGGCAGACGCAAGACTGTATTGGCTCAGGTTTTGCCGCCGGATCTGCTGGACAATATGTCGAGTGATGAGCTTCAAAAACTGCGCTCGGCATATCTAGAGCGCGACGAGAACGGTTGTTTTCAAGAGTTCAAACAAGTATTGAGCCGATATATCGACCAAAATATGCCTGCGCACGCATCCTAGTGGCCGACATCTCGAATAACTCGTTGAGTTTAACTTGAAAATTGAGTTTAACTTGAAAAGGGGAGATCAAGCAGATGGGTAATTTCGACTTTTTGTAAGTAAGTCGAATGTAGAAATCCCTGAGTATCATATAGTATTAAAACAATCTTGGAATCCGGCTTTTCTGTACGAATATGGTATATCAAACTACCTCAAAATGTTGCATAATACCGCGCGTATTCATACAGAAAACCGGACAACAAAAAATATTTGTCTTACGGATGTACGGTGATGCGAGTGCGCATAGCGGTTATATCCGCGCGTTTTTTCTTGGCAACCCGTGAGATGTTTTCTCTAAAAGCGAATGAGGAGGTATGGGGGTATATGCCGTTATCGGATATGCAAGTGCGCAAGGCGCAACCGAAAGAAAAGC
>JAIRYN010000055.1 GCA_031267575.1 Synergistaceae bacterium
CGACACTATCGAACAACAACTGGCTTCTATCGAAGCGATTGCCTCATCTTCCGACACCTTAACTGAGGTAGCCATCAAACTGCTGGAAGAGTCGAAAATCTTTCAAGTCTGATTTTGGCGTCACATTATCACATTCACCAGTTGGGATGAAACCGCGTATAGCCGCTCCATGACGCGCTAGGATTAGTGGATCGTCTCAAGGCTTGAATTTTCCTGTTTCCAGAAAGGAGACAATCGCCTCCACAATGTCCAGGCGCCAATGAATCTAGAAGAACATCAAACAATAGGAAATTTGAATGATCAGTCAATCAGTTAATCAGTCAGTCTAAAATATTTTACGGCGCGTCCTCGCAAAATCTTGAACCCAGCCGCGCCGTTTGTTTAAAGTATATATAACCTATATCCCAAAACCCAGGTTTTACCCGAATCAAGCCATATCAACGCGCTTATTGATTCGAGTAAGGTTCACAGCGCGTCCAGATTCTTCGTCGATATCGGCTACGACGGCGTTGAACCTTGGGTCGAGCTCGCAGACCTCGAATTTTGATGGCATTCCCATCAAATAACGGGGCATGACGGTTTCGGTTTTTACGCCGATGACTCCCCCGTGACCTCCCGTCATACCCACGTCGGAGATGTAGGCCGTACCCCCAGGCAAAATCTGCTCATCGGCCGTTTGCACGTGCGTGTGAGTTCCGACGAAAACGGCGACTTGTCCATCCAGATAGACGCCCAGGGCTTTTTTTTCGGATGTAGCCTCGGCATGAAAGTCCACCAACACGGGAATATTACCCGATGCCTTTTTCCTCAACTCATCGAGGACCGTGTCCGCCACTTTGAAGGGGCAATCGATAGGGGGCATGAACACACGGCCTTGGAGGTTTAGAATCCCTAGCTTTTTCCCGTTCCGTTCCAGAATCGTGTAACCCGAACCCGGACACCCCGGAGGATAGTTCGCGGGACGGATGACTCGTGTCTCCATGTTTAAAACGGGATAAAAAATGTTTTTATCCCAAATATGGTTGCCCGAGGTCATGCCGTGCACGCCCATGTCGAAAATTTCCTCCATAATCTTGCCCGTCATTCCTTTTCCCGCGGCGGCGTTCTCACAGTTGACAATGACGAAGTCGAAAGTGCTCCCCTCGGTGTTCAGGGACGAAAGAGCTTGGGCCAAAGCGGAACGACCAGGACTTCCCATGATATCTCCCACAAATAAAATTCTCATGTTCGTCGTTCCTACCCGTCTATTTCGCGTACTCTGTCGAGCGCATTTCCCGGGACACGGTAACCTTGATCTGGCCGGGATATTTCATTTCCTCCTCGATTTTGCGAGCGATGTCGTAAGCCAATTTATGTACGGTTCCATCGTCGGTATTGTTGGGCATGACCAAGACCCTCACCTCTCGCCCGGCCTGGATGGCGTAGGCCTTGCTGACTCCGGTGAAGGCTTGGGCCAGCTCCTCCAGTTTTTCGAGGCGCTTGATGTAGGCTTCCAGGCTCTCTCTCCGGGCTCCAGGCCGAGACGCGCTGATCGCGTCGGCGCAAGCGACGATAATATCGTAGATATTCTTAGCTTCCACGTTCTCGTGGTGAGACGCTATGGCGCTGATGATCTCCTGACGCTCACCGAAACGCTTGGCGAGGTCCGCGCCGATGAGGGCGTGAGGACCCTCGACTTGATGATCGACGGCCTTCCCTAGGTCGTGCAACAAACCTGCCCGTCGCGCTATTTCCTCGTCGATACCCAGTTCGGCGGCGATGATTCCTGAAATATAGGCCACCTCAAGGCTGTGAGAAAGCGCGTTTTGCCCGTAGCTGAAACGGAATTTGAGCTGTCCCAGAGTACGGACCAATTCGCCGTGCATGTTTTTAATGCCCGTTTCGAGCAAAGCGGCCTCTCCCGCTTCCAATATCTGTTCCTCCACATCGCGGGTAGCTTTTTCGATCAGCTCCTCGATGCGAGTCGGATGGATGCGCCCGTCTAAGATCAGGCGTTCGAGAGAAAGGCGGGCGATTTCCCTCCTTACGGGATCGAAACTGCTCAAAGTCACGGCTTCCGGGGTGTCGTCGACGATAAGATCGACTCCCGTCAACGTCTCAAACGCGCGTATGTTGCGTCCTTCCCGTCCGATAATACGTCCTTTCATGTCATCCGTGGGCAGAGGCACCACGCTCACGGTGGCGTCCGAAGAGTGTTCCACAGCGCAACGCTGGACAGCCGTGATAATAATGTCCCGCGCTTTGCGTTCGGCCTCGCGCTTGGCTTTTTCCTCCAGCTCTTTCAAGCGGAGCCCGATGACGTACTGGGCTTCTTCCTCAGTTTTCCGCAACAGCAACTCCTGGGCCTCGCCTCGGGTCATCTCCGCGATTTCCTCGAGGCGCACCAATTGCTGTTTGAGAACGGCTTCGATCTCGGCGGTTCGCTGTTCCGCTTCTTCATGCTTGGCCCGCAACTCCTCTTCTTTGTGAGCGACCTTATCTAGCTTGCGGTCTAGATTTTCCTCCTTTTGTTCAAGTTTGCGCTCCGCTCTCTGCAATTCCCCACGGCGTTCCTTAATGTCCCTTTCCGCGTCTTGGCGAAATTTGAAGATCTCGTCTTTGGCTTCGGTAATCCGGTCTTTTTTGGTGCGCTCAGCCGCTTCAATGGCTTCTTTCACTAATAAAGCCGTCTGGTTTTTGACTCCGGAGAGTCGCGCGTTATCCAGGGTTTTGGAGACGAAAAAGCTGATCACGGCCCCAGCCGCTGCAGCCAATAGATAAAATAATAACTGCATAACGGTGTTTCACTCCTTCTCTGTACCCATGTTACGTGACAAGGGCAATTTTGTCGCGTCTCTTTTGTTGTGCGGTCCAAAATATTATTTTCGAGGCGCATATTGTAGTTCTGTAAAAAATTTTTTCAGTTCAACCCCTAAATTCTACATTTATATGTCAGTATTAACAACCCCCGTCCTCGCGCCCTTGTTTTCGCGTAAGAGCGTTTCGAAAAAGATGCTATAATACCGAAAAATGAGCTGCTCTGACGACCGCTGAGATGTGGATTTGAGATGTGAATTTCAAATTAAATGTCTTGGAGGAAAGTCCGGGCTCCATAGGGCAGGATGCCGGGTAACGCCCGGTCGGCGCGAGCTGAAGGAAAGTGCCACAGAAAATACACAGCCCCTTTGCGGGGTAACGGTGAAAAGGTAGGGTAAGAGCCTACCGAATGCGGTGCGAGCCGCATGTCTGGCAAACCCCATCCGGAGCAAGATCGAATAGAGGGGTACGAGGCGGCCCGCCGACCCCTGGGTCGATCGCTTGAGGTATGTCGCAAGGCATAACCCAGATAAATGGTCGTCTAGACACAGAACCCGGCTTACGAGCGGCTCATTTTCATAATTTATTTTATTTTACTCATGGGAAGTCGCGTTTCAACGAAAAGAGACGTTAAGACTAACCTAGATGGTTCTTGATGTTTCTTCATTATGTTTACGATAAAGCGATGAGAAAGCCAAGGGCTTCAGCTGTTGAGCCGTTAAGCCGTTGGATGAAAATCGCAACGCCGCCAACGAGCGGTGTTCGTTTTTGTTTCTTGTCGTGTCTCTAAATTCATGTTAGACTTCTTTCATGATTGCGATATCAATGCGACGTTGAATATCCGCAGAGTCGGGGCATCGACTCTTAAGGGAGAAGATGTAAGACCCACTTCGGTTGGCTGTCTTTGTCGATCTTAGAATCCCACGACTAAAGTCGTGGGAGTATGTCAATGAGAGTGATATTGTAGGGTATAGGTATTAGAGAGTGTGAGGAAGTTGGAGACACTTTCATGTTGATGGGAACTTATGAACATCGATTAGATACAAAGGCTTGCCTTGTCTTGCCATCGAAGATCTGCGAAAAGCTGAGCGGCACCGTCGTTCTGGTTGCCGGAAGGGATAAGTATGTGTCTCTGCGGCGCGTATGAAATTCCCATGTGCTTCGGGAATGTGCTCAAGGCGCTAACGATCATGTGAAAATCTGGAACGAAGAGCGCTGGATGAGCATGTGGGTGTTTGAACTGGAGAACTTAGCCGAGGATGAGCGTGTGGTGGAAAGCGTGGATGGGCTTTAATATGGATGGACTTTAATATGGAGATATTGAGTATGAACGACGTAAAGCACGAGCCAGTGCTGCTGGATCGGGTGATAGAATTTTTGCGTATCGGTGGGATAGAGAAGCCAAAAAAGAAAGTCGTGGATTGTACCCTGGGCCTGGGAGGGTATTCCGAAAGAATCCTGCGGACGTTTCCAGAGGCTTGGGTCTATGGACTGGACAGGGATCCCCATGCGGTCGCTTTTTCGGTGAATCGGCTTTTGGAGCATCGCCATCGCTTCGAGGTATTACATACGAATTTCGGCGTTATGAAAGAGACTTTGAGAGGCGCCGCTCCTTTCGACGCTTTTATTTTTGACCTGGGAGTGTCCAATATGCAACTGACGGAGGCGGAGCGAGGTTTTTCCTTCCAGCAGGATGGGCCGTTGGATATGAGGATGAACCCCGAAGCCGAAGATGACGCGACCGCGGCGGATGTGTTAGAGAGTTTATCCGCGGCGGAACTGGCGAAGGTTTTTTGGACTTACGGAGAAGAGCGCCACGCGCGTCGTATCGCGACGAAAATCGAGGAGCGGCGGAAAAAAGGGAATGTGCCAAAAACGACGGCGGAGCTTGTCTCGCTCATTCGAGAGGTCTTGCCAGCTCCGGTGCAGAGAAAAATGGGAACCCACCCGGCACGCCGCGTTTTTCAGGCTTTGCGTATCTGTGTCAACGACGAGCTGAAAGAGTTGGAGAGGGGGCTCTCCGCAGTTGAGTCGCTCTCGTCGCCAGAGGCGATGGTGATTGTCGTTTCGTATCATTCCTTAGAGGACCGCATCGTCAAGCACAAGTTCAGAGCGTGGGAGAAGGAAGAAAAAAAGGGGGTTGTTCTCACCAAGCACCCCGTGCTTCCCGACGAGGAAGAACTAGAGAAAAATTTTAAAGCGCGTAGCGCGAAACTTCGGGTTTTTTGTTTTCAACCTTTGGGGAAAAAATGAACGGGGCAAAAAATGAAGCGGTTCACGACAGAGGTACAGAAAGCAGGAGGCAGAAACCATGAACAGGGTACGAAACAGAAAACGCGTCGCGCCGGGGCCTTTATTCACAGCAATCGCAGTTCTCTTCACGGTTATCGTCATCTTGGGGGTTTTCCGTCTTCAAGCCGCTCGCCTGGAGCAACTGTTACACAACATCGAGAGAGACATTGAGCGTTATACTTTAGAAGAAGACGAACTCAAACAAATTTTTTCTAAACAAGCCTCACCTTTGCAAATTTATAGTTATTGGAAAGAAAAATTGGGCATGGACAGAGCTCAACAGGTAGAGGTGATTCGTATCCCTGGCGTTTATACCGCGACCGTTCCACAGCCGGAACCCCAAAGAGGATGGCGTTCGAGTTTGTTTTCGATTTTCGGTTTTAGCGTGAATTGATTTTCACCGAAGGCTCTCTTTTGCCTTATTTGACTGTTGTGAGGAAGGAATAATGACGCCAAAACGCTATTTTTTCAGTCCGTGGCTTTTTTTTGTCGTTCTTTTCGTATTCCTGGCCTGGAAGTTGGTGGAATATCATTGTTTTCCAGACTCCCGCGTGCTCGCTTTGGCTCAAAATCAGTATTGGAGCCGTACTTCCGTCAGGAGCAATCGGGGGATCATTCAGGACAGCAAAGAAAATATTCTTGCGCTATCGAGTCCCACGTCCAGCTTTTTTATCGACCCTGAACACTGGTCTCCTTCGGACGCTCCCGCGCTGAAGGGTTTGATTCCGGAAAGCGTTCTCAAGAAAATATCGGGCCCCCTCGAAGGTCGCTATGTCAGGTTGGTACGAATGCTATCGCCCGAGACGGCCCGAAAAGTCCGGAACCTGAAACTCAAAGGCGTATATGAAGAAAATGAGAGAAAACGGGAATACCCCAATGGCTCTCTTTTATCTCATGTCCTCGGATTTTGTGACATTGACGAGAACGGTCAGGCGGGTGTTGAATTAGCCTGGAACTCCACGCTTTATGATTCTCAGGGGTACAAAATCATGATCCGTCAGTCGGGAGGCCGATCTCTCATCTCAAAGAGCAGGAAAAACTACAATCGAAGCTCTAACATCTCATCAGTTACCCTTACCATTGACGCGAGAATCCAGTACATTGTGGAAAAATGCTTGAATGAAGCCGCCTCCGTACATGGCGCTAAATGGGGCGCCGCCATCTGCATGGACCCCAATACGGGCGCTGTGTTATCCATGGCGAGCTGGCCCACGTTCAACCCCAACAACCGAGAAGAACTGCTCAATTCTAGGAATATCGTCAATAACGTGGTGGGAAGAGCCTACGAACCCGGTTCGACTTTCAAGCCGATTTTCATGGGTATTGCCTTGGAAAGCAATCTTGTGCGCGTGAACGAGGTCTTCAACTGTCCCGCCCGCTTGAAAATCGCCGACGGTTTTATCTCCGAAGCCTATCAAAGAGCTATGGGAAAACTTTCCACCGCGGATATTCTCATCAAATCTTCCAACGTGGGAATGGCCCAGATAGGAATACGCGCCACACCTCTCGAAATGTACCGTACTCTTCTCAACTGGGGATTTGGAAAAGTCAGCGACATCGAACTGAAGGGAACGGAAAAGGGGCTCATCTCTTCTCCCGGAGAATGGCGGGGCGTCGTCCCCGCGAATATATCCATCGGTCAGGGACTGGCCGTAACACCTTTACAACTGATCACCGGTATCGTGCCCATCGTCAACGGGGGTAAACTCCTGAGCCCTTACCTGGTACGGGAAGCCGTGGATTCCGTGGGGGAGGTCGTCTACCGAGGAAGCAGGAACGTGGTGCGCGAAGTGCTGACTCCTGAAACCAGCCAATGGCTGCGTAAGGCCATGCGAGACACCGTTCTTTCTGGAACAGGACGCCAAGCCAAGACCGCCGTTACAGAACTCGCGGCCAAAACGGGGACTGCGCAGGTTCCAGAAAAAGGCAAGTACGCGAAAGGGCGTTACGTGGCTTCTTTTGTCGGGTTCTGGCCCTACGAAAACCCTCAGTACCTGATGCTCATCGTCATCGGCGAACCCACAAAGGGGAAGTATTACGGTGGCGAGGTGGCCGGGCCCGCGTTCAAGAAAATCGTTGAAGGCATGTCCGATTTGGATTTTTTTGAATCAGGTAGGGGAGAAGCCTTATGAGGTTGTCGGCTCTAACGCAAGCTCTGGCAAAAAAAGGATTTCCGTATGTTTTCAAGGGAGGCGGAAATGGAGGTAAAAATCCCCAAATTTCCGATGTTTTCTCGGACAGTCGTAAGGTCTTGCCAGGGTCGATTTTTTGTTGCGTCGAGGGCGAAAAAGACGATGGACACCAATACGTGGAACTGGCGGAAATGGCTGGGGCGGTGGCTCTCGTCTGTGAACGGCCCATAAAGTCCCATCTTCCCGTTCTTTTGGTGGAGTCCACCCGCAGGATCATGGGAGAACTGGCGTCTTCGGTTTACGGGGAGCCATCTTCTAAACTCCTGATGGTGGGTGTGACGGGGACCAACGGCAAAAGCACAACCACTTATATCCTTCGCAGCATCTTCCAAGCCGCGGGGCTCAGAACCGGCCTGTTGGGAACTATCGTAGAAAGTGACGGAATCCGGGAGCGGGACGCGGAGAGAACCACGCCCGAAAGTTGCGATATCCAAAGACACTTGGCGGCGATGGTGAAAAATGGATGTCGAGCTTGCGTCATGGAAACCTCTTCTCACGGCCTTCACCTCGGACGTTTGGAGGGCGCCCTTTTTGACGTGACCGTTTTTACGAACCTCAACCCCGAACACCTGGACTACCATAAAGACATGGAAAGTTATTTTCAAGCGAAGTGGCTTTTGTTCTCGAAGTACTCCAAAGAAAGACGGACTATGGTGGTCAATGCGGACGACCCCTATGGAGCCCGTTTGCTAAGGGCGTTTCCAGAGGCGAAGGGCTTTAGCTTCTCCGATATTGTCAACTTGAGCTTAAATATGAACGGTTCTTTTTTCGAGATCGAGGCGTGCGACGATTTTCCACCTCTCTCGATCCAAAGTCCTCTTGTTGGAAAATTCAATGTCGCTAACGTGCTTGCGGCGATCAGTGCCTTGAGGGGGAGAATCGGCGATGCTTTCATTGCGAAAGGAGTGATGGAGATACCCCAAGTGCCGGGTCGCTTGGAAAAACACCCGATTCCCAACGGTGCCTGTTGTATTATAGATTTTGCTCATACTCCCGAAGCGCTGCGCAACGTTTTGTCGGCAGCGCGTGAGTTTTGCTCTGGAAAACTGATTTCCATCTTCGGGCATGGAGGCGGCCGTTACGCGTCCAATCGTCCGGCGCTGGGCGCCACGGCGGCTTCGTTGGCTGATCTGGTTGTGGTTACTATGGACAATCCCCGCGACGAAGACCCGAACGCGATTGCGGACAGCATCGTTCGAGGCATCGAGGAGCAAAACGGGAGGCAAAAAAGAAAGATCACATATCGGATCATCCTGGATAGAAAAGAAGCGATTTCCACGGCCTTGCGCATCGCGAGGTTGGGCGACGTGCTGGTCGTCTCGGGCAAGGGACCGGAAAAATTTTTGACGATCAATGGTCGGAAGATTCCATTCAACGACGCGGAAACAGTAGAAGAGTGGATTCGACTGGCAAAGTGAGGAATATTGTCTAAATGAAAAACGCTATTATGGCTGGGATTTGGAGTTGCGGAGGAGGGGGAGTGCTCCAGTATGTTTTGATCCGACTTCAACGTCGCTTACATATGAATCAGGTACAAAAAAGCTATGGCATCGGCATCGATCTGGAGATCAAAAGCTCCACTCCTACTATGGGAGGAGTCGTTTTTATTCTGTTGGCCTTTGTCGCTTTGGGAATTGAGTTTAGCCCCCAGGCGCTTCTTTTTTGGGCTCTGCCTGTGGCCTGTGGCGCCATTGGTTTCGTGGACGATTGGCTCAAGATTCACCGCAAATCCAGCGAGGGTTTTACCAGTCCGCAAAAACTGGCGATTCAAGTCGTTGTCGCGTCGATCTGGGTCTTGTGGGCCTCATGGCAAAGAGGATTGATCTTATGGCCGGGGATCCAGTGTTCTCTTTGGCTGACGATTCCGCTAACTATAGTGGCGGTGGTGGGAATCATGAATGCCGTTAATGTGACGGACGGTTTAGACGGTTTGGCGGGAGGAGCCTTCGTGATTTCCCTTGGTGTGCTGGTTTTTTTTTCGAGGCAATCGAGTTTTCTACTGGTATGTTTTGCCATCCTTTGGGGCGCGACGATGAGTTTTTTGTTTTATAACGTTCGCCCGGCCCGCATCATTATGGGAGATATCGGGTCACATTTTCTGGGCGGGGCGCTTGTCGCTTTGTCCGTGGAAGGCGACGTGATTTTGGCGCTGATACCGGCGTGTTTCTTGTACGGTGTTGAGCTTCTTTCCTCCGCCATTCAGATTGTCGCCATACGGAAATTCCACAGGAAGGTTTTCAAAATGGCCCCGCTGCATCATCATTTTCAACGTATGGGGTGGGACGAAACGACGATAACCAACTGGTTCTTATTTTTCCATATTGTGGGAGCGGCTCTTTTGACGATGCTGTTCGCTCAGATCCTGGGTTTGGAGAGAAAATGAGTATGAACACTAAAAATAGAAATTTCAACCGCGTCACGGTGATAGGGGCGGGGGTGAGTGGGATGGCTTTGGCGCTTCTCGCCCAAGATCTGGGCATGGAGGTCTTCGTCTCGGAGAAGAGAGACGATCTAGCTGAGAACGTCCTTCAACGCCTGAAAAACAAAGGGATTCCATGGGAAACAGGTGGGCACACCAGCCGCGTGTTCGAGGCCGATGCCTTGCTGCTCAGTTCGGGTATTTCTCCAGAGACGTTTTGCGTTCGCGAGGCGGAACGCCGCGGGCTACCCGTAGTGGGGGAGTTAGATTTTGTCCTTCCTCATATTAAAGGGCGTATTATCGGCGTGACGGGAAGCAACGGAAAGAGCACCGTGACGGCGCTCTGTGGCCATATTTTGAAGAAAACCGGTCTTAAAACCGCTGTGGGCGGAAACATCGGCGAGGCCGTGTCACTTTTCACCAAAGAGTTTTTCGATTGCGTGGTGTTGGAGTTGAGCAGTTTCCAACTCTATTGGGCCCATAGTTTGAAAAGCGCGGTGGGAATTGTCACGAACCTGGCTCCAGATCATATCGATTGGCATGGAAACTACGAATCTTACGTGGCGGCCAAGGCAAAGCTGCTTTCCCTCCAGGACGCCAACGGTTGGAGTGTGATCCAGGACCGTGATCGGGACGCTCTCCGCATAGCGCGCCCAGAGAAGGCAGTGCTCCTGAGCTGGGAGGAAAAACCGTTCCATAGGGGAACCAACGAAGGAGGAACCAACGAAGGAGGAGCCAATAAAGGAGGAGCCAACGAAACGGCGGGGCAAATTTTCATGAAAAAAGACCGCGCGGAGCTTTACCTTGCGAAACAAGAACACCTCCTTTTCCGGTACGAGGAAACGGCGCTTTTGGGGCGCCATAACTTGGAAAACGTGGCGATGGCCCTCACAACGGCGTATTTGCTGGATGTGTCCGTGACCAATGTGAGAGAGACTCTGAGCGATTTTCTCTCTTTGCCGCATCGCTGTGAGCTGGCGGGGACGATCAACGGCGTGGCTTACGTCGACGACTCCAAAGGAACTAACGTAGCGGCGTCCGTAACAGCTTTGACTTCTATTGAAGGACGTAAAATCGTCATTTTAGGAGGCAAGGGTAAGGGGGAAGATTATGACGCTCTGGCAGAGGCCACCTTACGGGAGGCCGAGGCGGCAGTGCTGATGGGAGCGGAGAGCGACCGGATAGAACAAGCCTTAAAAAGCGTCGGTTTCGCGTCTATTTATAAGGTGGCCGGTATGGAGGAAGCTGTGTTGACGGCCAGAAATCTGGCTCATTCAGGAATGGTCGTCCTCCTTTCCCCCGCCTGTACGAGCTGGGATATGTACGAAAACTACAAGAAGAGGGGAGAGCATTTTTGTGCCGTCGTCCAGAGCTTGGAGAAATGACACGGAGGCGCCGACGTGGAACGAGACGTGGAATGAGACGTGGAAGGATGTGAAATGGAACGTCACGCCCCACCTTTCTAAATTTTCCCGGGAACGTGAAGAACGGTATAATTTGTGGCCTTTGTGGGGTATCCCTTTGCTCCTGAGTTGTTGCAGTGTCGTCATGATCGCTTCGTTGACCTCCAGAAACGCGGTGGGAGGTTACAAGTTGGCTCTGAAACAGTTCGAGTTTTTGCTGCTCGGCCTGTCGTTGATGTATGTTTGTTGTCTTACGCCTCTGTCGTTGATTCGCCGCGTGAGTGGTCTTTTTTGGGTCTTTGCGGCGCTCATAACTGTGGGGACTTTGATTCCGGGACTCGGCGTCAAGGTCGGGGGAGCTCGCAGGTGGCTGAACCTCGGAATAGTGCAATTCCAGCCCTTAGAAATTTTGACGCTGGCTGTTCCGCTTTTCCTGGCTGACCGCTTGGCAGTATCGACAAGAGAGAATTTCCAATGTTTTTGTAGGCCATCCATTTCTGTGGCAATGTTCTCCGCAATTCCCCTTTTTGGGCAACCCAACATGGGGGGAATTATTCTAGTCTTTGCCATTTGCATGTCGATGCACGTAGCGGCCAAGGGGTGGAAATATCCTCTGGTGGGCGGGTTATTTTTGTTTTTAGGTTTTGTGGCGATGATCTATATGGAGCCCTACCGCATCAGACGCCTTCTGGCGTTTCTCGATCCCTGGGAAGACCCTCTGGGTAAGGGATTCCAGATCATTCAAGGACTGGTCGCTTTCAGTAACGGGGGCATCTTGGGTGTTGGGGTGGGGAAAGGCTTACAAAAATTGAACTACCTTCCAGCGGCTCACACGGACTACATCTTTCCCGCGATAGGGGAGGAGTTCGGCCTGTTGGGAACGCTCCTGGTGCTGTCGCTTTATGCCTACTGGACATTCAAGTGTTATTTGCTTTACAGACGCAGCGATAACCTTTATATTGCTTTGGTAGTCTGGGGAATAACGGTTTCTATTCTTTTTCCAATGTTTGTCAACCTGGGAGGGGTGATGAAACTGATGCCTTTGACGGGTATCCCTCTACCCTTCTTGAGTTCGGGAGGAACTGCTCTTGTTTTCATGTGGGTCAAAGTAGGTGTTGTGATACGCATTGCCAGGGAAATGACTAAGGAAATGACTCATGGGTCCACCGCTTCTCAACTGGGGTTCGAGGCGCGAAGATGACGGCGGAAGGAAAGGAAAGGGGAAAAAAGAAGTCAAAGGGGAAAATTCTGATTGTCGCAGGAGGAACGGGAGGTCATATTTTCCCCGCTCTGGCTTTCGGTTGTTGGATCCTAGCCCAAAATAAAGCCAAAAGAGTTTCTTATCTATCGGGCGACCGTCCTTTGGAATGTGATATCTACGCTTCCCAAGGTATAGAGCATGATTGCTTGCCTCTTTCTGGTTCTCCTCTGGGAAGTTTCTCCATTCTCCGAAATGTGGGACGATGGATGGAACTTCTCCGTTCGTTTTTTTGGATGGGACATTTTTTGAGGAGAGAACGACCGGACGCGTGTTTTCTTTTCGGTGGGTATGTTTCGTTGCTACCTCTTCTATGGTGTCGCCTTTTAAAGATTCCCGTGCTTGCCCACGAGCAAAACGCCTGCGCGGGTAAAGTGACGAAGCTGGCTTCGCGTTTGGGTGTGCCGGTAGCCACGGGGTGGTCTCAGTGCCGGGGATTGAAGGGGTCTTTTACACCTGTAGGCGTTCCCGTCCGCCCAGTCCAGAAAATTTCCCAACAAACAGCAGCCTCCGCTCTCGGAATTGAGATAGGAACGAAGATAAAGGACGAAGAACTGAGGGTGGGAGTTGTTGGCGGTTCCCTTGGCAGCGCGTCGTTGTCCGCTTTGATCGGGAAAATTTCCGAAAAGCGATCAGATATCGGGGAAAACCCTCTGTTTATCGTGTTGGGCAGCGCTTCTGCCGCGGCTCAAAAAACATGGGTCCGCTTCATCGAGCGGCGTTGGGACATGACGCCGTTTTATTCCCTGTGTGACGCTGTGATTTGCCGAGCTGGCGCTTCTACTTTGGCCGAGCTGGCGGCTTATCAAATTCCAACGTTGACCATTCCCTGGAAAGAGGCCGCCGATGGTCACCAAGAAGCCAACGCGCGGTGTTTTGTCGCGTCAACGGGCAATTTGGTCTGGTTTGAGAGCAAAGAAAACGCAGAAGAAAACGAAGAAGAAAACGAAGAAAAAGAAAAAAACAAAAAAAACGAAGGTTTGGAAAAGACGTTTTCGGAGCTGCTAAGACGCGCGAGAAAAGCGCGCGATGACGCTAATAACGGAAACGCGCAAGAAAGAAATTTTACGCCGGAGGCTTCTTTGGCCCTGTGGCGATTTGCTGAGAAAAGATTATGCCTTTTGTAAGACTTGTAAAAACTGTGGGTCGAAGTCCTCTCAGCGGCGTTCAGTTTTTCGCTTCGGCATTGTTATAATGGCAATATAACACTGATAAGATGCCGATGTGTCTTTTGTCGTGTTCTTCTGGCAAAAGGAGACAGGGTCATAAGAAAGGATTTCAATTTATGAAGAAGCCATTGTACATGGATGACGCGAAAACAAATAGATACTTTAGGGAGATAGGGGCGGGAGTCGAACGCATTCACCTTATGGGGATCGGCGGGGCGGGCATGAGCGCCTTGGCGTTGCTTTTGTATGGAATGGGTTTTGAGGTCGACGGCTGCGACCTTTTCAAAAGCGAATACATCACGAGACTTGAAGCGTTGGGTATCGAATGCCTTATGGGACACTCTCCTTCACACCTCGAAGCTCATTTGCCTCATCTGCTAGTTTACAGTAGCGCCGTGAATGGGGATCACGAAGAGCTCGTTTTCGCGCGGAAAAAGGGAATCCGCACGGTAGGACGAGGGTTGACGTTGAGCTGGCTTTTCAACGCCTATCGCGGAATCGGCGTGGCGGGAGCTCATGGCAAAACCACGACGTCCTCCATGATCGGTCTGATTCTGAAAGAGTCGGGGTACGATCCTACCTTGGCCATTGGAGCGGAAATCTGGGACTTTGGCACAAACGCCCGTGTCGGCAAAGGAGATTTCTTTGTGGCGGAAATAGACGAAAGCGACGGTTCTTTCGAGTTTTTTACCCCAGAGGTGACGGCGATAACGAACGTGGATTGGGACCATGTCAACTATTACCCCACGAGAGACGAGTTGCTCTCCGCTTTTGTCCGCTTCGCTCGCGCGCGAAAGCCGGGGACGCCTTTGGTAATCTGCGCAGAAGACGAGGGCTCCCAACGTTTGGTTCGGGAATTGGGAGATGACTCAAAAATAGTGACCTGCGGTTGGGGAAAGGCGTGGGATTGGGGGGCCTTCGATGTAACGCACAAAACAGGCGGCGGCGTTGCTTTCTCTGTGTCCCAAAAAGGAAAAGACTTGGGGAGGATGGAGTTGAGCGTTTCCGGGGATCATAACATCATGAACGCTTTACTGGCCTGTGCGTCGACTTCTTGTTTATCCGTTTCCTTCGACGCGATACGGAGATCTTTAAGCGGGTTTCGAGGAGCTCGACGTCGACTCGAAAAGATTGGGGAGAAGGAAAACGAAGACATCATCGTGATCGACGATTATGGTCATCACCCGTCGGAAATCGCGGCGTCTCTTTCGGCGGTGCGCGACATCTACCCAAGTCGGCGATTGGTGGTGGTTTTCCAACCCCACCGCTACACCCGAACCTGCGCCTTTTTCCGAGAGTTCGCTTCGGCCCTTGAAGCAGCGGACATGACGTTGCTATTGCCCATTTACTCCGCCGGTGAAGCTCCACGGGAAATCACGTCATCCGTCATCGCCGACGTTATGAATGCCGACGGATATTTCGCCTCTCTCTGTATCGACGAAGACGACGCTCTCGTGAAACTAAACTCTTTTCTGCGCAGGGGCGACGTTCTCATGACTCTGGGAGCGGGAAACGTCTTCAAGCTGGGAGAAGCCTACCTGAAAAGCCCTTCAACTTCCGTAAAGGGGAGCTTCGGGTTATAATTTACAGGGTATCATCGAGCTGGATACGAGTGGTGCAAGTCATCGACGGTTTGTAAAAACTCGAAGGATCATAAACGCAATGTGGAAAACGGATTTGAAAAAAGAGTTGGCCTGTTGCCCAGAGGAAAAAAAGGAACTCGCCCCTTTGTCCACCTTGGGCGTGGGAGGATGGGCCGAGTTGTTTGTGGAACCTACAGAGTTACAAGATGTTTTGCTGTTGTTTCAAAGATGGAACGAGAAGAAATTTCCCTTGTATATCCTAGGAGGGGGAACGAATGTAGCTTTCGCGGACGGTAAAATCGCGGGAGTTGTCCTCTCAACCCGACAGTTGAGCGGTTGTCGTTGGAAGGCTGGCGGAGACGAAGCCGAGTTGGAAGTGGAAGCGGGGTATTCGCTTTCGCGAGTGGTTTTTCTCACAACTCAGGAAGGGTTTACGGGCGCGGAATTTGCCCAGGGCATTCCGGGAACAGTGGGGGGAGCTGTGGCAGGCAACGCTGGCGCCGGTGGAAAGGGAATGGGAGACCTTTTAAAGGAGATCACCACGGTAGAAAGCGACGGTAGTCTCCACAAGTGGAAGCGTGAGGAGTTTGAGTGTTCTTATCGTTATTGTTCTTTGACGGAGTATTTTCCCACCATTCGGTGTTTCGTTAGCTGTAAAATGAAGTTTGGACGGGCGTCTTATGGGGAAATCGAAAAGAATCTCCAAACATTCCGTCAGGCTCGTTCCAAGCAGCCCCAGGGAGCGCGAAGCGCGGGGTGCGCTTTTAAAAACCCCGCCGGAGACAGTGCAGGACGGCTTTTGGACATCTGCGGCTGCAAGGGATTGACTATAGGAGGAGCCGCCATTTCCGAAAAACACGCGAATTTTCTGCTCAACCGAGGTAATGCCACGGGAGCCGATATTTTTAGGTTAATGGAGTTATGTCGTGATATAGTATTCCGAAAGATAGGAGTATGTCTCGAACCTGAGATAAAGCTATTGGGTTTTGAGGGCTGATTCGTTCTGGGCGCGTAGGTATCTTTATGGCTTTTAGGAGATTCCGGTGGTTTAAGATCGCATTCTACACGATGTTGATAGGAGGAGTATGGCGCCTGAACGAACGCTATGTTTGGACAGCCATGGGAGAGTGCGAGGTAAGAGCTGACGCTTCTGTGTTGGAAGAGAAATTTTGGGACATTTTCCCCTCTCGTTGCTTGCGTTTTTGGCCTTTATTTCTACGTCACTCGCAAGATATGAGCGCTTTTTTGGAAAGAACGCTTCCTGTTCTTGTCTCTTCTCGTATGACGGGCGTGGGGACGTTTATTGTGGATATAAAATGGCTTTCTCCGTGGATTCTCGTAGAGTGGAGAGGACAGATTTGGTGTATATCGAAAGAGGGCCGGATGTGGAACGTGGCCGACGGAACTTTGGGTTCAAGAGAGTTGAAAATCCCCGTAAAACCGTTGTGGCGTCTCCCTTCTTTGCCCACCGAGACGAGCGGGGACATGTACGCGCTACCAGGGGGGGTTTTTCCTTCTCTTTTTTCAATAGATGTCATAGAGGGGTTCCTGAGGAGGTTCGCCAACGAATCTTGGTTCGAAAATGTAGAAGAGATCGTTTTGAGTCGCCGAGCAGGCGCCAATCTTTTCAACCTGCGATTTGTACATGAGAGGCAAGAATTTACGATCCTGATTCAGCAAGACAAGTACGGGTGGCGTGAACTCAATGTAGCGCTGGGTCATATTTTGAAGCGTCTACAAGAAGAGGGCGGCAATTATTTGATCGACGCCACGTATGAGGGTAAAATAGTGGTCAGGAGCGTGTCCTCTAGCGCGGGAGAAGGGAGTTCGAAATAATTGTTCAGTGAGCCGGATACCTTAGTTGGGCTTGGCGTCGGTACTACCAAGATCACTGTGATCGTGGCGCAAAGGGATCTCCGTTCGCACGAGACAGTTCAGATTATCGGCATTGGAGCCGCCCCCTCGATGGGTATCCGCAAGGGTTTGATCGTCAATCTGGAGCAGGCTATACGTTCCGTCAAAAGCGCGATCAGGGACGCGGAGAATATGGTCGGCTTCAAGTTGAATCAAGCGATGGTTTCTTTCAACGCGATCGATGTTCAAAGCGTCATGTCCAACGGGATGGTGGCGTTGGGACGCACAGCTCGCCCTGTTCAAGTAGAGGACGTGGAGCGGGTGATAGATGCCGCACAGAGCGCTCTCAATACCCCGCCGAACAGAGTGGCGCTTCATACGATTCCCGTTCGGTACTCCATTGATGGAAATTTTGGTATCGACGATCCTCTGGGCATGACAGGAATGCGCCTCGAAATAGAGCTGCAAACAGTTACGGTTCCGATGCCTTATGTGCATAACGTGGTCAATTGTGTGGAGGCCACTGGAATAGAAGTGGATGGATTAGTCATCAAACCTATCGCCTCGGCGTTGGGCGCGTTGGTGGAGGAAGAGATGCGCGTGGGCGCTATATCAATCTGCGTAGGAGGCGGAACCACCGGACTTACCTTTTACAGGGAGGGGCGGCCAGTAAAAGTGGGGATCATTCCCATCGGAGGAGATCATATCACCAACGATTTGGCGAATGTTTTACGCCTCCCTTTAAATAAGGCGGAAGATTTGAAAAAACGTCTTTTTCTCGTGGATGGCGATGAGCCCATCGCGTTGATGTCCAAGGGGCAACAACAAAGAACGATTGATCCCAACATGGCGCTAGAAGTGATCAGTTGTCGGCTGGAAGAGCTTTTTGTTGAAAATGTGGCGCCTTTGATTCCCGAACAGGATCCCAAGCTATTTCCTGCGGGTATTATTCTTTCGGGGGGAGTCGCTAAAACGCCGGGTATCGAGGTGCTCCTTTCGGATATTTTCAAGATGCCGGTTCGGATCGCGGATCCGCTGGATTCTTATCAGATGCCTCCAGGGCGCAATGACACCAGTTACATCAGCGCGACGGGAACAATTCGCTACATCTTGAACAAAGAGCGGAACCCTTATCGCTTCATCGACGCTCCCGTTTCGGAATGGCGTTCAGGGGGAGTCCGCCGGCGTCCGGTCCAAAAACCCGACCGGAGTGACGAGTCGCGATCTCCCAAGCAAGGCGTAAAAAATATGATGGATAGAATCAAAGAAACGTTGAAAGAACTTTTTTAGATTTTTTAGTTACAACCTTTGCAAGATACGGCGGTCTTAACGGGCAGGAGGGCATATAAATGGATCAAGATCAGGTTTTTCACATCCCTGAGGTACTCAAGCAAAGAGAGCATATTCTGGTGATCGGAGTAGGTGGCGGCGGAGGCAACGCTCTCAACCATATTATTGAAAGCGGGGTGGAGGGTGTCGAGTTCGTGGCGGCAAATACGGATTCGAGAGCCCTTGCTATGAACAAAGCCCCTCATAAAATCATCTTGGGGGAAAAACTTACCAAAGGCCTTGGGGCTGGCGCCGACCCCCAAGTGGGTATGGATGCCGCAAAAGAATCCATAGACCACATACGGGAATATATTAACGGCGCCGATATGGTTTTTGTGACCGCGGGTATGGGAGGCGGAACGGGAACGGGTGCCGCGCCCATTATTGCGGAGGTCGCCAAAGATATGGGCGTATTGGTCGTGGCGGTCGTGACAACGCCATTTAGTTTTGAGAGAAAAAAGCGCGCCACAGTGGCGCAAGAGGGCATTGCCAAGCTCAGGGAGAAGGTCGACGCTCTTTTGGTGGTGGAGAACGACAAACTTTTGAGCCAGGCGGACGATAAGACAAAAAGCATTGATGCTTTCAAGATGGCGAACGAAGTTTTGCGCCAATCCGTTCAAGGGGTGACGGACCTTATTTTAAAGCCCGGCAATATCAACGTGGATTTCGCCGACGTGAGAACGATTATGAGAAACTCAGGAGCGGCGATTATGGGCATTGGAGTCGGCGATGGAGAAGATAAAGCCGAGAAGGCGGCAAAAGCCGCGATCAAGTCTCCTCTTATGTCCTTGCCCTTGAAAGGAGCCAAGGGTATTCTCTTCAATATCGAGTCGGCGCCGGACGTGGCGCTGTTCGACATCACCAAAGCGGCAAACATCATCAATGAGACGGCTCACGAAGACGCCCAGGTCATTTGGGGACATACTCTCAACGAAGATCTGGAAGATGTGATACGCATCACCGTTATTGCCACGGGTTTTTCTGAAAACGTCGAGCGTTCGCCTTTGCCCCAACCTTCCCAACCTTCCCAACCCAATCCCATCATCAAGGAACCTGTGAAGGGTCTTCGGTTGGGAAAAACGAGAGGAAACTTCTTTTCGTTCGACGAAACGGACCTGCCGTCCATGGGAGACGAAGATATGTTTATGGGAACATTCAAAACGCCTTATGACGAACCTGCCATCATCAGAAAAAAACAAAAATAGGCGAGCGAGGACAATAGTCTAGCTACAAACGGCCGAGTCTGATGAGGAAATTTTTACGATAAAGCGATGAGAAAGCCAAGGGCTTCAGCCGTTGAGCCGTTGAGTCATTGGATGAGAATCGCAACGCCGCCAACGAGCGGTGTTCGTTTTTGTTTTTTGTCGTGTCTCTAAATTCATGTTAGTTTTCTTTCATGATTGCGATATCAATGCGGCTGTAAATATTCTCAGAGTGGGGACATCCACTCTCAAAGGAGAAGACGTAAAAAAGGAAAAGACGTAAAACCGGTTTCAGTCGGCTGTCTTTGTCGATCTTAGAATCCTACGACTTTAGTCGTGGTAGTATGTCAAGAAAGGGAGTTTTAGGGTTTGCCGTTGAGAGAAACGAGGCGTTTCAAAACTAGGGGACCCGCCATATCGTTCGGAGACATTATGCTCCCCTTGGTGGGAGTAGTTGCCGTAGGGCTCTTGGTGGTCGCAGGAAAACTTTTTTTCTTCTCCACGTCTGAAGAGTTAAAAGCGTCCTTGCCTATAATGACGCCCTTAACTCTTCAGCTCGACCCTGTTCCGCAACCGCAGGAGAAGGAAAACGAAACTTTCATAGATGAAAAATCTGTAATAGATGAAAAATTTGTAGATGAAAGGCTTGTAGAGGAGCCTACGGTTGAAAGTCCGCTTATTGTAACGTCTGTGCCCGCTTTGCCGTCGTTGGATATGCAAGGTCGCCAAACGGACCCCTTTGGCGGCGTACTGAGTATCATGGCCGTTCCGTCTAACAATGACGCTGCAACCCCAAAAAGCAATGTCGTCGTGGTCATCCCTCCATCACCCCGGCCGACACCCGTGGTTGCTCCGACTTTGCGGCCTACTCCTACTCCGACGCCTCCCAAGCCCAAATCGGCAAATTCCACCTGGATGGTGCAGGTGGGCGCGTTCTCCACCCAAGCCGCGGCGGATGCCTTTTCGCGACAGGTTACCAAAGCGGGTTATAAGGCAACGGTTGTTTCGAGTAAAACACTGTATCGGGTTTTAGTTCAAGGTGAGAATAGCCGAAAAGAGACTTTAGCTTTGGCGACTCAGATGAGCCAGAATGGTTTTCGAGGGGCTTTTATCGTTCCTCCGAGACAGTAAATAAAACCTTAATAATCATTGAATAAAATGAATCAAAATGGATAAGATAACAAAATGGATAAGATAAATGGATAAGATGAACAAAAATGAATAAAACGAGAAAAAACGAGAAAAAATGATAGAAGTCTCTGAGGCGTAAACGTGGGAAAGCCTTGGGGATTTTTTCTTTATGAGGACGGAAACAAAATGCCGGAGTACATGAGCAAGAAACATGAGAATAGGGAACTCAGGGATTCTTTTGGCCGGAGGTTGAATTACGTCCGTATTTCCGTAACGGATCGCTGCAACTTTCGCTGCCGGTATTGTATGCCGGAAGACGGAATTGAATGGGTTCCTCACGAAGCAATTCTCTCCTACGAGGATATACTTTTTCTT
The DNA here is from genome assembly GCA_031267575.1 of Synergistaceae bacterium. Classification (NCBI taxonomy): domain Bacteria; kingdom Thermotogati; phylum Synergistota; class Synergistia; order Synergistales; family Synergistaceae; species Synergistaceae bacterium. The sequence continues at coordinate 21,004 of JAIRYN010000055.1, forward strand.
GTGAAAACACTACGAGGTTTGGGAGTGAAGAAGGTTCGTTTTACAGGCGGAGAACCTCTGACGCGCAGAGGAATGCTCTCTTTTCTGAAAAAAATCTGTGAATCCTTTCCAGAACTCGAAATTGCTTTGACGACCAATGGGTCGACATTGACGCGAGACGCGCCCTTTCTGGCTCGTATGGGCTTATCCGGCATCAACGTGAGCCTCGACACCCTAGACCCGGAAAAGTTCGCTTTCATGACACGAGGCGGTGAACTGCAGTCGGTCTTGAATGGCATCGACGCCCTGATTTTCGCGCTGTCCGCAGGAACAGCCCAGGTGAAAATGAACGCGGTTCCGATTCGCGGCTTCAACGACGATTCCATTGCGGATCTGACTCAATTCGCGTTCAAAAGGGGAATCACATTGCGTTTTATCGAATTTATGCCCATAAACCCCGCTATTTGGAGTCAGGAGGGATTCATGCCGTTTTCCGAAATTTTGTCCCGGCTGCCCATTGTGTCAAGCGCTTCTGAGTGGCAAGAAAAAAACGAGTGGCAAGAAAAAAATGCGTGGCAAGAAAAAAATGAAGAAAACGGCGCGCTTCCCTCACCTGCCCTCTTGGGGCCTGCTCGCTATTACGTCAACATCGCCACAGGACAACAGGTGGGCGTCATCTCTGCGGTGTCTCGACATTTTTGCGCGCTCTGCAACCGCCTGCGCTTCACCGCCACTGGAGAAATTCAATCCTGCCTTTTTTATGGTGAGAGAATTTCAATTTTCGACGCACTCAAGGCCCGCGACGAAGAAAATCTCCGCGATCTGATTCTCCATGCCGCGGCCTTGAAACCTCAGGTGGGCTTGACCTCATATCGAGGACGAATCGACATGCACAAAATAGGAGGTTGAATTATAATGTTGACATCATATCTGGACGATTTTGACAAGTTTCTGTGGCGGGGACGTTTATGAAGGAATTTTTGACCGAGGGTGGACTTTCGTCCCATTTGCGAGAAGGACACCCCGTAATGGTGGATGTTTCCGACAAACGATCCACGTTGCGTGAGGCTGTGGCCGAAGGTTTTGTGAATTTGACTGAGGCAATAACGCGTGCTGTCGAGACTTGCTCAGCGGCAAAAGGTGACGTCTTGAAAATCGCCGAGTTGGCGGGAATTATGGCGACCAAACGGGTGCCGGAACTCATTCCCCTTTGTCACTCCATACGACTGAACGACGTTCGTGTCGAGTGTCAGTTGGACGCCCAGAGCAAAAGGGTGAGGATACAGGCTTTCGTCAAAGCATCCGATGTAACGGGCGTGGAAATGGAGGCTTTGACGGGGGTGAGCGTTGCCGCTTTGACGATTTACGACATGTGTAAAGGCATCGACAAGGGAATGTCCATCGAGGGAGTGCGCCTGTTGCGCAAAAGCGGAGGAAAGAGTGGCGGCTATGTCGCGGACGTTGCGGACCTCCAGCAGGAGAGTGGCGAGAAGGGATCCGTCGCGCAGCGCGGTTCACACGCGCAGTGTGGTTCACATGGAGTGTCAGTCGAGAAGCGTTCTTTTCTGGCGGGTCTTTTGACCATCAGTGACAAAGGCTACCGAGGGGAGCGAGAGGATACAGCGGGGCCCGTTTTGTGTGATCTTTTGGAATCGATGGGAGCGGAGGTCCTGCATCGAGTCATAGTGCCTGATGAATGTTCCGATATAACCAGGGTTCTCGAAACGTGGTCGAAAAGTGTGCAGTTGATCTTAACGACCGGAGGCACGGGGTTATCTCCGCGCGACGTGACGCCGGATGTCTTGGAGAAAATTGCTGATCGAGTCGTTCCTGGATTTGGGGAAATGATGCGCGCGGAATCTCGGAAATACACGCTCAATGCTCCATTGTCACGGGGGCTCGCTGTGATTCGAGGGCGATGTTTGATCATTGCCTTGCCAGGCAGCAGGCGAGGGGCGGAACAATGTTTCGAGGCGATCCGGCCCGCCTTGCGTCATGCGATAGGAACCCTCAATAGTTGGGACGAAGACTCCGAGTGCGGGAATAATTAAAGGGTTACATAAAAATTCCGTAGTAGTTTAAAGGAGTTGTTGGTTTTGATTTCTTTCGATGATGTAGAAAAACGCATGACCCAGTACGCGTCCTCCGGGATACGTCCGGGGTTGGACAGAATTCAACGGCTTCTCGAAGTGCTGAAAAACCCCCAAGGCGCGTATCCTGCCGTTCATGTGGTCGGCACCAACGGCAAAGGATCGACCTGCGCGTTTCTCGCCTCCGTTTTTCGGGCAGCCGGTTATAAGACCGCGCTTTACACCAGCCCTCACCTGGAAAGCCCCGGAGAGCGCCTTCTGATCAATGGGGAGCCTCTGAGTCCAGAGCAGTGGATGTGCAGCGCGGAGAGGGCAACGGATGCCATAACGCGGGATCCTTTCTTGCGGGAGGATCCCCCTTCTTATTTCGAGCTGGTGACGGCGACGGCTTTCCTGTTGGCTGAGGAAGAAAAGGCTGATATCGCGATTGTCGAGGCAGGTTTGGGTGGCCGGCTCGACGCGACGAACTTATTGCCGAACGTGGCCTGTACTGCGGTGGCATCGATCTCTATGGATCACACCGAGTTTTTGGGCAACACTCTAGAGGCCATTGCGGGAGAGAAATTTGCGGTTGTGAAGCCGGGTGTTCCCGCCTGTTACCTGGGAGACACGGAATCTCTCATCCCTTTGTTCGAGCAATTTTGCTTTGCCGCGGGCGCAAAACCTTTTGTGGTATATCGAGACGCGCGGCTCAACAAAGTAACCATTGCGGAAACGGGTTGCATCTTCGATTTTTTCGCGCCTGATCTAGAATTGGAACAAGTCCGTACAGGGTTGCTGGGTCGTTACCAAACCGCTAACGGAGCCCTGGCTCTTTCGGTTCTTTCGCGTTTGCGGGGGCGTTTCGACCGCTTGACGGACTCCGCGATACGTTCCGGAATGCTGAATGCCCGTTGGCCGGGGCGACTTGAGGTCGTTTCCCGGAATCCCTCAATCGTTCTGGATGGTGGGCACAATCTGGATGGGGTGGAAAAACTAGCTGCCAGTCTTACCGAGATCTGGGGATACAAAAAAATGGGTATCGTTTATGCCGTCATGAAGGATAAAGATTACCTTTCATGTCTCGAAATTTTGAGCGAATTGGGGGTCGCGCTTTATGCCACCTGCGTTCCAGGTATGGAGCGCAGCCTGCCGGCGGGTAACGTGGCGAAGGCCGCGGAGAGCATGGTTTGGCGCAACCGCGTCGTGGGATTTGAGAATCCTCTGGACGCAATAGCCGCAGCTTCTAAAGAAAACGATGTGGTTATCGTCTGTGGAAGTCTTTATCTGGTTGGCTGGACGCGTTCCAGGCTCGGTATACAAGTTTCTTGAAGTGTAAAATACCTATGGTGGCTTCACTCAGTGCTTTCGCGCCAGAAAATTTCACGATGGCGGAAGCCCAAGGACAGACGTGGCTGCGTTTGGGCTTGGGTGGTTTGGATATCCGTTTTTTCTTCAAAGGCGCATTGCTCGATAAAGGCTTGGGAGACGCGATGAGCTCACGGGAGGTTTTGACGCCTTTGCTGGGTGAGCCCTTGTCGATGGTGGCGCCCCGACAGGTTCATGGAGTAACGGTCCTGGACGCGGTTATCGAAAACACACGAAGGGCATCGGCACCCCCAGTCGAGGGAGATGGGATTTTGCTGGACACGCGTGAGGCGCTGCGAACGGGCAAGGGGTTGGAAGCCTCTTTGCGTTTCGCGGACTGCGCTCCCATCGTCATCTTACCTTCGCGTGAAGGAGAAGAAACGAGAGATTGTGACGAATGGGCCCTTTTGTTGCATTCGGGCTACAAGGGAACGGTTCAGAACATCGTGAAGGTAGGCTTGGAGAAAGCGCGCGACCGTTATGGGATGGAGGCCGCGCGTTCGGCTCAAGCGTGGGTTGGCCCTTGTGTCGGAGGCGAGAACTATCCGAGGGACCGGGATGAGTGGACGCTGCGGGGACTTCAGTCCTTTCACAAGGAAAATGTGAAGAGCGGGGGCGAGAGAGGCGAAAAATTTTTTTTCGACATCGCGGGGGAGTTGAAATGCCAGTTAAAAGACGCGGGAATTCAGGAGAGTCGGATTTTCTGTGCAGGAATCGACACTTGCGATTGCCCGGAGTTTTGTTACTCTTACCGACGCGGAGAACGTGAACGCCGAATGTTCTTGTGGGCGAGGATTTCGGAATAGTATGTCCTGGAGGGTGAAAGTTATGATACGAACTCGAGAAAATTACTTCGCATCTTTGAAGAAAATGCGACCCAATATCCACAAAAACGGCGAAGCCATTGCCGACGTCACGACGCATCCCGCAACGCAACGTGCAGTGGAAAGCCACGCGAGAAGCCTCGATCTCGCGCGGCAGCCCGAATATAAAGACGTCTACGTAACAAAATCGAGTCTGACGGGGCAGGAAATTATGCGTTTCAACAGCTTGATGCGAAGCCCGGAGGACATGATCCGCAACGCCCAATTGAAGCGGCTTAACTTTCAAACCAACGGAGCTTGCGTGGGCGGGATGTGCGTAGGCTGGAACGCTCTCAATGTATTTTGGGCGGTAACCAGCGACATCGACCGTGAAAATGGCTCCGATTATCACGAACGCCTGGAAAAATGGATTCTCTTCGCGCAAGAGCGAGGGTTATTGGTGGCCGGCGCGTTGACGGACGCTAAAGGCAACCGGAGCCTGAAACCCTCTCGACAAATCGACCCGGACGTTCACTTAAGAGTTGTAGAGAAAAGAAAGGACGGAATCGTCGTTCGCGGGGCAAAGAGCATGATCTGCGGCGTCGCGGCCTCCGATGAAATTTTTATCATGCCCGGCAATGCGTACAAAGAAGAGGACAAAGATTACGCTGTGGCTTTTGTCATACCGAAGGACATCGAAGGTCTAACCATCGTGGAGACGCGCAGGCCCAGCGATGACCGTGAATACCAAGAGGGCTTTGATATTCCCGACACGGGACACACACAAGCGTATCTCTTTTTCGAGAACGTCTTCGTCCCCAACGACAGGGTCTTTCTGTGCGGTGAATACAAACACACCGGAAAGGTTTTGCAGAGCTTTACGGCCAATTACAGGGCCTGTATTGGGGCTTGTGTTTGCGGACAGGGCGACGTGATGATCGGAGCCGCCGTCAATATGGCGCGCGCAAATGGATTATCTCACAAGACGTTTATGGACAAATTGATTCAGATGGCGGTCAACAACGAGACAACCTATGGCGTCGGAGTGGGAGCCATCGCCTTGGGTACAAAAGACCCGTCTGGTGTGTGGATTGCCGACAGCCTCATGGCGCACACCAATAAAATTCACGTAGCCACGTTGCCTTATGAAACGAAACGCCTATGCCAGGAAATTGGAGGTGGCGTCGTGGAGACAGGCTGTATGCCTTCTCATAAGGACTTTACTGACGAAAAGTATGGCGCTCTGATTCAGAAGTATTTGAAGGCCGGAGATTGTTCGGCCGAGTCCCGAGTGAGAGCGGCTCGTCTTTCGGAGTGGCTGACGATAGGGGCGGGTGTGCCGGGCTGTATGCATGGGGGAGGTTCTCCTGACGGAGCCAGGTTGGTCGTGCGGGCTGCCACACCTTTTGAAAAGTATGCCGAATGTGCAAGGAAGATTGCGGGTATCAAGGAAGATCTACAAGATCCGGCAAGCGTTAAAAAATGAGAGACAATGCCGGTCAAGGTTGATTAGCCACAAGCCAGCCGCAAGCCTCTTCGTCTACGAATTTGGGCTGAGGCTAGCTTGATCAGAAATAGAGACTGATCTTCTACAGTCAAATTATATTTTGGATTTAAAACTTACGATATTGATATTTCTACATTGATATTTCTACTTACTGTGCTTATAGAGTATGGGCCCTATGCTGGTGTAGCTTCTTACATATGGTTTTTTTAAAAAAAGAAAATAACGACAAAGAAAGAACTTTTTTATTTTAAAGAAAAAAATTTTTTATTTTATTGTCCTTCATCTTATTAGCTGGGCAATGTTTACAATGTATCGTAGGATGCTTATTTTTCCCAATGATATTTGATTCCTTAGGCCGCGATTAGGGACGGCCACTGACCGTGCAAAGTATGTAATCAATAATATAGCATCGCAGGAGGAGGGTTAAATGATGAAACGTATAATTAAAATAGGGTGTGGCTTTATAATGATTATTCTATTTTATCAAAATCTTGCTTACGCTGATATTATTGTGGCTCCAAATCCAACTCCAAGCAGAATATATGTCGGGCCTGATCCATATTATCAATTAGGCCAAGCGCTTGGGGATTTATTCGGAACTGCGATGCAAAACTCTAATGAACGGGCGGCTCAAAAAGAAAAAGAAAAA
>JAIRYN010000056.1 GCA_031267575.1 Synergistaceae bacterium
GGGTCGCGCCCGGCGATATATTTTTCAACGGCGTGTATATGTTCAGCGTGACTCGCGTCTTTCCACACGTGGCCTTCCGTCGCTAAAATGTGAAACGGCGCGACGCGAAGGTCATCCAGCGAGGGCGACGGCCAGCAATAGCGCCGATACGCTTCGGTGTAGCGCCCTAGGGCCTCGTCGCGCTCTTTATATTTTTTTAAGAGTCCACCGAGGTCGACGTTCAACCCTGACGTGTTTTCTTTGACTTCGAAGGGCTCGGCCCCTCTTGTGTTCGCCTCTTCGAGGGCTTTGACGGCTGTGGACAATCCGAGACGCCCGGCTTCTCCAGTCGCGGCGTATTGCTCGGAGAGCAATTTCTGCGCCTTTGCGGACCACGGCATCAGCTCGGTGTCAAGGCAGACCCAATCCGTCGAAAAATCCTCCCAGAAACGAGTGACGTTTAAAATGTCGCCTAAACGCGCGAGTAATTTGCCCTCACGATCTTCGTTTGACGCGTCGAAAAAATGCCTGCCGGTGCGGGAGTAGACGATACCTCGCGAACCGTCGTCCACTCCGAATCGAGAACGAGCCGTTTTCTCGTCGCGGCAAAGAACGATCACGGCGCGGCTGCCCATGTGTTTTTCCTCGCATATGACGGTTTCCACACCGTTCGCCTGAAAGTACGCGAACGCCTCGGTTGGTTGCTCCAGATAATCGTCCAACGGGCTTGTCGCGCAAGGAGACATTGTGGGCGGAAGATAAATGAGCCATCTCGGATCCGCCGCGAAGCGGCTCATGATTTCAAACGCTGCGAGAGAATTTTCTTCCATAACGAGAATACGGCCATGCAAACTCGTTTCGATACGGCGTTTCCCCATAACGTCTTTCGCGTCGAGGGAATAACCGCGATCTTCGAAAACCGGTGAAAGCGGTCGGAGGGGCGTATAATATTCGCGCGCCGCCTCGACGCCGACAAATTCTTTCTCCGGCCAGCGCATGGCCGTCAAACGCCCTCCAAAAACGCAGCCTGTATCGATGCAAAACGTGTTGTTCAACGCCCGAACTTCTTCCAAAGCGATGTGTCCGTAGACCACGGCAGCCTGACCGCGGTAATCCTCTGCCCAGTCGATACGCTCCGGCAGACCAAATTCGTCCCGTTCGCCCGTTGTTTCGCCGTAGAGACAGAATGCCCGAACACGTCCAGACGCCCGGCCCTGGAATTTCTCGCGCACACCGGCGTGCGCGACGACAAGTTTCCCGCCGTCGAGTACGTAGTGGCTGACGAGGCCGTTCAAAAATTCTTTCACAGCCTCGCGAAACGCCGGTGTTTCGTTTTCGAACGCCGCAATGGTGACGTCGAGGCCGTGGGTAGCCGCTACGCTGGAATCGTTGAGGTATTTCAATAACTTGACGTCGTGGTTTCCGGGAACGCAAATTGCCGACCCCGCGCGGGTCATGTTCATGACCAACCGCAGCGTCTCGACGTTTTTCGGACCCCGATCGCAGAGGTCGCCGAGGAAAATGACCCTGCGTGCAGGCGCCGTGCGGATGGGGTCTCCCTCCCAGGAAGCGGAATAATTTCGCGCGTCCACGGTGTAGCCCAATTTGGTCAGGAGTTCACACAACTCGTCGAAACAGCCGTGAATGTCGCCGATGATATCGAATGGCCCTCGCTGGTCGCGCTTGTCGGTCCACAATGGAACGCGCACGATTTCGAGGTTTTCGAGTTCTTCGGGGGATTTTAGGACATGGACGTGACGAAACCCCTCTTTACGCAGGTGTTTCAGCGACTGACGGAGTGAACGCATGTGGCTGCGGATGACGTGGGGCGGATAATTACGCGCCGGGTTCGCTTTGTTTCGCTCCTGGCAAAGTGACTCCGGGAAATCGAGCACGATGGCGACGGCATGGACGTCCTGTTCCCGCGCAAGTTCGAGCAGGGCTTTCCGCGCCTCTTTTTGCACGTTCGTCGCGTCGATGACGACAATTTTCCCCGCGTTTAGCCGCTTGCCAGCTACATAATAGAGCACGTCGAACGCGTCTTTCGTCGCTTTTTGATTGGCTTCGTCGTCGGAAACCATAGCGCGGAAAAAGTCGGAACTCAAAATTTCCGTCTGTTTAAAAAAACGAGAGGCAAAAGTCGATTTCCCGCTCCCAGACGCCCCCACCAGCGCCACCACCGACAGGTTCGGTATGTCTATTCGCATTTTACGAAAACTCCCATCTGTGTCTGGGTTCCGAGTTCTTCATCGACGTCCCCGATATCGCTGAACGTGACTTCGTAACCGTTCCGCCTCGCGGTTTCGCTGCCCCACGTGTGAAACTCCTCGCGCGTCCACTCGAACCGGTGGTCGCGGTGGCGTAAAGGTGTAATAAAAAATTCGAATTTTTCGTTGTACTCGATGTTCGGTGTCGTGATGACGACGATCCGCGGGCGCGCGTGCACAAACAATACATCCTCGAAGGCGCCGAAGCGATTTTTGTCGATGTGCTCGATAACCTCGATGCAGGTCGCGGCGTCATATCCCGCAAAACGTTCGTCCCGGTAAGTCAGCGATCCCTGGAAGAGCGCGAATCTCGAAGCGGTTTTTTCGGGCATTTTTTCGACATGGAGACGCCGTTTCGCCTTTTCGAGCGCAAAAATCGACGCGTCCGTGCCGGCGACGCGGGCAAAGGATTTTTCGCGCAGAAGCAGACGCAGTAAGTTCCCCTCTCCGCACCCCAGATCGAGGACGGTGGACGCGCCATTTGACAGCAACGTCGCAACCACCGTTTCGAGGCGTCTGGTATTCAAATTTTTCTTGACCTCCGGTTTCAGGTCCGCTTTTTTGTCTACTTTATCTACTTTTTTGTCTACTTCGTCTATTTTTTCGTCTACTTCGTCCACTTCTTCTGTCGCGCCCGACTCGTCGTTGTCGAGGCGTTCCATCGCCATCCGCGTTAGGTGTTTTCGGCTCGCCAAATAACGCTGAACGATGAAATCCCGTTTAGGATGATTTTCCAGCCAACCTGTTCCTTTTTCCAACAATTTGTCTATCTCGTCCACGCCGACCCAATAGTGTTTTCTGCGGTCGAACACCGGTATAAGAACATAGAGATGAGCGAGGAGATCCTTCAAGAGACACCGGCCGGAAAGCGAGAGATTCACGTAACACCCCTCTCCCCACTCCGGGAATTTTTCGTCGAGCGGTTCTTTTGAATAATGGACTTCATAACCGAGGGGCGCGAAAATGCGGTCGATCATTTCGACGTCGCCGCGGCAGGGCAACGCCGATAGTGTCGCCTCCAGATCGTGCTGGGAAGAGGCGAGTTCCGTTTTTTTGTCGCACCGTCCGGTGAGCGCCGTGCCAAAAACACGCGCTATTGTCGTGCTCATAAAAGACGAACTGACATAAGGACGGTCGTTGACGTAATCGAACAAGCCTCCGCCCCTCGTCCCTTCCTTGCCCTTCGCCAGGTCGATGGGGTCGATGTCGAGCAGGAGGGCGGCGGTACATCGCTCATCGGACGCTTCAGGGTAAAAAACATAAGCGAGCCCGTAACTGAGTTCGAATTTCTGCGGACGATTGGGGTTCTTGTGAAGCAGATATCCCAGGTCTGTCGCGTTTTTGCCCTGGTACGTTATTGTTAATAGCATGTTTTCCATCCTTTGTCGGCAGGAGCTTCTCATGTCAAATCATTAGAAAAGCTCGATATTCTCCCACACGCCCGCAGCACGTCTCAGTATTCATGGCCATCATTGTATCATCTGTCTCGTATAAGGTGCCGCTCGAATCGCTGCCAGAGCTTCGGCCACCAGAGCGCTACGCAAACTCCAAAGATTCAGAGGCAGCCGATGGGAAATATCCAGTTCGCTCCGTCCAGCGGAAGCAATTCTCCATACGTACACACTAAAACGTACACACCAAAGCACCTGGCTCGCGCTTTATGCTGGCGCACTGATCAAACTGAACAAAGGACGCGATGTCTTCTTTGCGCGGGGTTGCGGTTTTTTTAATTTCGACAGGATAGAACGCGCCGTTTTCCAGAATGAGCAAGTCAATTTCATTTCCCTGCCAGTCCCTGTAAAAATAAAATGGAGGCCGCAGTTCACCTTTATTGTAGCAGCTTTAAGGGCTTCAGAGATATCGAGCCTTGTATAATGGCATCCCATATTTTCTCCCCTGTCATCATTTTCGAGGCGGTGTTCTTACGTGCCGCGCGATAACTTTCTGTGGGAATAAAAGGCATATCGAATGGGTCGCCTTGTATTAACATATTTAACATTCAATATTAAATTTGTCAAAACTAAAATGCAAACCCCTCCTGAATACAGTTTCCACACTTCTCTCCATTGGGGGGATTGCCGCCCCCCAATGGTTTTTCCTGTCTTCTGTAGGTTCTTTACTAGAAGAATTTCTCAATGTAGCCGAAAATGAAAATAATGGCGACCGCGCAGGGAATAACATAGGTTACATAGGCGCGCAACGCCTGAGGAATCTTCGCACCCTTTCCCGCGTTGGCCTCGGTCACGAAGTTATCCCAGCCCCAGCCGTAGCGGGAACAGCAAAACAGCAGATAGACGATGGCGCCCAGAGGCAGGAGGTTGTTGCTGACGATGAAGTCCTCCAGGTCCAGCACCATGGAGCCCTCGCCCATAGGCATGAAGCTCGACCAAATATTGAAACCGAACACGCAAGGCAACGAGAGAATGAAAATGGCGAAGAAGTTGAACACGCTGGCTTTCTTGCGGTTCCAGCCCCAAGCGTCCATAGAACTGGCGATGAGAAGCTCGAAGACCGCCACCACCGTAGTCATGGCCGCAAAACTCATGAACAGGAAGAAGAGGACGCTCCACAGGCGTCCCTGAGGCATGTTGTTAAACATGGTCGGCAAGGTGACGAAGATCAGCCCCGGCCCAGCGCCAGGCTCGATGCCGTAGGCGAAGCACGCGGGAAAGATGATGAGCCCCGCGAAAAGGGCCACGAAGGTGTCGAGTGATGTGATGATAATGGACTCACCCAGCAGAGTTCGATTGCGGTCAATGTAGCTTCCGAATATCGCCATGCTTCCAATTCCCAAGCTCAGGGTAAAAAACGCCTGCCCCAGCGCGGCGTAAACAGTATTCCAGACACCGTTTTCGAGAAGTCTTCCGAGGTCGGGTTTCAAATAAAAGTCGAGGCCCTTCTCCGCCCCGGGCAGAGTGACCGAGCGGACGGCAAGGAGGAACACGATGACCAACAGACCGCACATCATTACCTTCGTGGCTCGCTCCACCCCTTTTTGAAGCCCTCTGGCACAGATCAGTGACCCCAACCCCACCGCGAGGACGAGCCAGAAAGATAACCCCCAAGGATCCTTGAGCATCGAACCGAAAAACACACCTACCTGATCGGCCGTCAGACCCTCCAAGCTCCCTGTCAGGTTATACCACGTGTACGCCAACATCCAACCCGTGACGGTGGTGTAAAACATCATCAGAATATAGTTTCCGGCCAGCCCGAAATAGCCAAAAATAGACCAAGATGTTCCTTTCGGCTGCAACGCTCTAAATGAGCCGATAACACTCTGCTTCGAGCCGCGCCCTACCGCGAACTCCATGACCATGACGGGCATGGCCAGGCATAAGAGGAAAGCAAGATAGATCAGTACAAAGGCCCCCCCTCCGAAGCGGCCGGTAATATAGGGAAAACGCCAGACGTTCCCTAGACCTATAGCACAACCAGCAGACAAAAAGATAAAACCTAAGCGACTCCCTAACGACTCTCTGCCTTTTTCTTGCATATTTCTCAACTCCTTCTGAATTTTTTAATTCCCACAGTATAGCAGAAGGGGAAAACTTGCGGCTTTTAGTGATCCGTAAAACTTAAAAGTGTAACAAAAAAAGTATATAACCTAAATATAGTAAGGTATATTATAAGCTGCCGGGCGCTGGCCTTCCTGCAGATCATCGCCTTTGGTGGATATTTGACGCTGTCCTTATTTCGATATTTGCTCCCCATAGTGATGAAATATCTGTAGCCGCATTCCGTCTCCTGGGCACACAAAATTTAAAGGGACCCCTGGTGGCGCCCCTCGACTTCTATTCCCGGATTAAAGTTACTCTCTCAGGAAGCCGCGATTTCCTCCCCGTAGGCGATGCACTTGCTGGAGCTGGCGTCGTCGGGCGTCTCATGGACGGCAAGCCCCTCTCCTATCAATTGCGCTCCCGCGTCTCGAACACGGGTCGCCCATGCCCGAAGCCACTCTCCGTCACCCCAGCCATAAGATCCAAAAATAGCTACCTTTTTGCCCTTGAGCGTTGGCACTGCGTTGGAGAAAAATGGTTCCATTTCGGCCTCTTCGATGGTCTCTACACCCATGGACGGTGATCCAAACGCGATGATGTCGTAGTCCGCCAACTCGGCCACAGTAGCCTCGCCGACGGTTTTCTTTACCACTGACGCGCCCTTGTCCAGCGCTCCTTTCGCGATCAACTCCGCCACCTTCTCCGTATTCCCCGTACCCGACCAATAAACGACGATTACTTTAGACATGCGAGATCCTCCTTAAAGTGATTTATGGTGTTTTAACAAAATAATAATTAAACTGTAAGCGTTTAAGCTATAGCAAGGACTGCTCCCGACGGATTATCGACCGTACAGCTCGATGCTCTGCTCTCCTGAAAATCCGAAACGTCCTACGCGCCCGCCGAACGTTACCATACACTTTCCAATACCCGACGGCCAACGGGCTTTTGCCTTTGTCGCGGATAAACCCCTCAACATCCTCTGGAGGATAGCCCAGGAAAAGCCCTATCTCGTGGGGAAACAGAAACCTCTCCCTCATTTCCCGTGTCTCCATAAAACGCGCCTTTAGGCGCTCCAGGCAGGCATCCACACAAGGAATACACTTCTCATAACCCAAAGGGTTCAAAATACTCACGGCTTTTTCTGAAAAAAGCGCGCGGGCTAAATGGCCTTTTTTGTAGAGCATGAGAAGCATCGCGCTGTCGTTGGGCATGACCCGAGAGGAAAGGGCGAGGGCCTCCACCCGAAACTTGCGAAGCAATTCCTCTTTTCTGGAACACCATGCCGCTACGATGCCGTCATCTCCCCCACGCCGGAGGTTGATCAGGCTTCCCGGTTTTAGACCCTGGATGGTAGGAGCGGCAAAATAGGTCAGCAGAGACTCAATGTACTCGCCGGTGTCCTTTTCTTTGATCAAGCTCATAAACGCTCGCATCATGTGCATACCCTTCTTCATCCACCTATCACTCACCTATCACTCACCTATTATTCACCTATTATTCATCCCTTAACTTTAAAAGCATCGAACAAAGAAACAAAAGAAAAAAACAGAAAATTTTTCATGTTTGATCTAACGAACATGATAAATGCTAAGAAGAATCATGTCAATAGAAAATATCCATCTTATTACAGTCCAGATTTTATCCGCATTTAAAATTATAAAAGGCACTTGGAAATCCTTGATGATTTTTGACGTTAATCTTGTTTCAACCCCTTGACAGGTTTAAAATTTGAGATAGAATGTTTCTATCAACAAACAAATATGCGATAAATAAGTCGCTTAAAGATAACGCCCCCTCTTGTTCAGGCGTTTTTAACACCCCCAAAAAAGAAGGAGAGAGTTTGCGAGGTCCCCCCTCCAAACTCTCTCCTTCTTTGTATTCTTTGTGTTTTGCGTGTTTTGTGATTTTTTTAACCTTTTTGACTGGCTTTGTGGTGTTTTTCCGAATAGACGTTAGGCCTTTGCCGTGGCCGGACCGGTGTCCGTGGTGATGTTCTGTTTTCGCTTATAGGAGGAGATCATATACGTCCCCGACATGGAAAGACATTTTACGGGGCAGATCTCCGTGCATTGAGCGCAGAAACAACAGCGGTCGTTGTGAATAATGATTTTCTTCTCCTCCGGCAGGTAGTCCGTGGCGTTGGCCGGGCAAACCTTGACGCAGAGTCTGCACCCGATGCACTTGGCGCGATTGTAGTCGAGCTGGCCCCGGAAACGTGCGCCCACGGGAATCGGCGACTTCGGCGGATTCGCCGGATCGGACAGGACCGCGGTCAAAGAGGGCGGCATATGCGCGGCGGGGAAGAGGTTTGTAAAGGGCTTTGAACACAACTGACTCCAGAGCTGGAATAATATGCGCGTGATCATTTGGGACCTGCTACCGTACCAACACGTCGATGGAAAGCAGGAGCATCCCCGCGATGGAGAGCCCAGCGACTTTCACGATGTAAAACTGCGAGGCCTGCCAAATCTTGAGGCGGCCGAAAGCCGTGCGCATCCACGTCACGAAAACCATCTGAATGGCGAACACCTTGATCCAAAAAAACAGGAAGTCGAAGATCGCTATAATGAACCCCCCCACGCCCAACAGGCTGGAGAAGGAGACGGGAACGAAAAGTACCGTGACGAAGGCCGCAATCGCGAAAGGGCGCAGGGCGAAGGAGACCTTTAGCAAAGCCAAATTCACACCACTGTACTCGATGATCAAGCCGTCCAAAATCTCCGTCTTGGCCTCCGGGATATCCATAGGGCCCTTGCCCGTTTCACCGGGCACCACAAAGACCAGAGAGAGGAACAGGCAGAACAGGCCGAAAGTCCCTATTTTGCCCACGACCTTCCAAATCGACATGGCGGCGAAAGTCTCCAGGCTGAAGGGAGAGCCGGGCATCCCCGACCTATAGGCTACCCAAGCCAGGGTCGAAATCACGATAGCCAGGGGGAACTCATAACTCATCATTAGAGTGATCTCGCGCCCGGCTCCGATGTTGGCAATAGGGTTGCCACTGGCAAATCCCCCCAGGGCCAAGGTGAGCCCACCCATAGCCAAAAGATAGATCACCAAGATCATGTCGCCCTCGGTTCCCAAGACGGCAGGAAAAGAGCCGGTCGGGATGTAGAGAAAAACCATCAAGCTAACGACCAGGGTCAGCCAAGGAGCCAGCCCAAAAAAGAAACGCGCCGCTCGCCGAGGAACGATATTCTCTTTACCCATCAGTTTCAGGATGTCGTAGATCGGCTGAAATAGAGGAGGTCCTACGCGCCGCTGCATCTTGGCGTGAACGATCCGGTCCGCTCCCTCAAAGAGAAGGGCCAAAACCACAACCAGCGCCATTAACGCCACCCCAGCGAAGATCTTCAAAAACAACGTGAAAATAGCGGTCATCTTTCCGTCCCTCCCAATCCCCGGGCCTGTATGTCAAAGGTCTTCTGGCGGCAACGTCCTACCAGCTCTTCCTTTGTGATGATCCCAGATGTGACGATCCCAGAGTCTCCATTGCCGTTCGTGACCAACATACGTTCCATGCAGGATATGCAGGGGTCGATGCTGTTGATGATCAGAGGCGCGTCGGCCAGCTCGTTTCCACAGAACATCAGGGGCCAAGAAACCGCGTTGGCGTAGGTCGGAGCCCGCACTTTCCACCAGAAAACATTATCGTCTCCACCCTTCAGGCGAACGATGTGGGTGTTGTCCCCTCGCGGGGCCTCAATGATGCCCCACCCCGTTCCCTCGGCCTTTTTCAACGAAGCCAGCACCTTGTTGAGGTTGGGTTCCGCGACGAATGATCCCTCAGGCAGACCGTCCAGCACTTTTTCCATAATGTCCAGAGACTGATAGACCTCCAGCACGCGGACGGCAAAGCGATCCAGCACATCTCCGTGAGTCTTCCCGAAATAGTCCTGAGGAACGACAGGCTCCACGGGAATATCCGCGTAAGCCTCATAAGGAGAATTTTTGCGGAGGTCCACTCTCAGCCCGCTAGCCCGAGCCGTGGGCCCGGTGGCGCTGTACCGGACGGCGTCGTCTCGACTCAGCACGCCCACGTTCCTCATCCGGGCATGAGCCACAGGGTCTTCCATAACAATCTCCCGGAAGGGGGTAAACTCTCGGCGGTAATAACGAATCATCTCCCGCGTGGCCTTCGCCAGTTCGGGAGTCACGTCCCAGCGAACGCCTCCGAAGGTCGCCACGCCGTAGTTGACGCGGTTACCCGTGAGCAACTCCAGAATATCCATGACGCGCTCGCGAAGCTGCATCCCCAAGTGGAACGCGGAGTCGAAGCCGATGGTATAGCAGGCAACCCCGGACCACAAAAGGTGGGAATGAAGTCGCTCCAACTCCAGCACCAAAGTTCGGATGTACTGACCCCGCGCTGGAACGCTCAGGTTTGCCAGGTCCTCCACCGCGCGAATGAAGCATAGGGCGTGGCTGAAGGAGCAGATTCCGCAGATGCGTTCCGACAGATAGATCACCTGAATGGGACTACGCTCGCGGGCCATGAACTCGATTCCGCGGTGTATGGCACCGGGGCGCACTTTGGCGCCCATGATGCGCTCGCCATCCAGCTCCAACCAGGCCGTCACCGGCTCTTTCAAGCCCACGTGCACGGGACCGACGGGTATTGTGTAAGTAGTCGACATTGTATACCTCCTCCCTGCCTAGCTCAATTCCCGAACGATTTCAGGAGCTGGGCCAGTCGCGTCACGCCGCCAGGGCTTGATCTCCTCGTTCCAGTCCTCCGGGAGAAAGACCAGGGCTTTGTTGGGAAGTCCCACGAAGTCCACGCCGAACATCTCTCGGATTTCGCGCTCACTGTACTCCGACCCTGGAAGAAGATCGTGCATCGAGGGCATGGAAAGGTCGCTCTTCGGTACCTGGACTGTGATGGAAACCCCGATTCTGCCCTTTTTCGTTCTTTGGAAAAGGGAAAAATGATAGTTGAGCGCTACGTTGTCCTTCGCACCGCTCCCCATGTCATCCCCGGAGATAACGTGAAAGTTCACAAAGTCGTAGGTGAACAGCTCCTCTAGGAAGGGGCGAAACGCCGTTCGGGCAACTTCCACCCACAGGTCGTGACCCTGGATTTCATTCGCAGCTCCAGCCTTGCGCTCGTGAACCTCCAGTCGCACGATGTCGTCTCCAAACTTTGCCTTGAGTGCGTCAATCAAAACGCTGTACGCTATCGCGGATTTTCCGAATTTGGACGTCATAGCGCCACCCTTTCCAGAACCGAATCTCCGACGTCTTCGCCCTGAGGCTCTCCTGCCTTGTCCAATGCCTCCAGCTTCAAAACGGCCTTGGCAACGCCCTCGATAATAGCCTCTGGGCGAGGCGGGCACCCATGCACGTAAACGTCGACGGGAATGATATTGTCCACGGGGCCGTCCAGGCTGTAGGACTTGTAAAAAACATCACCGGAACAACCGCAGTTCCCCACCACAACCACCACTTTGGGGTCCGGCATCTGGTTGTAGATACGCAGGAGTTTTGAGTGCATAAACTTCGTCACGGGGCCTGTCACGATCAAAACATCCGCGTGGCGCGGTGTCCCCACCAGCTTCATGCCGAAACGCTCAATGTCGTATCGGGGACTGATGGTAGCCACAATCTCGATGTCGCATCCGTTGCAGGACCCTGAGTTGCATGTGGTCACCCACAGCGACTTGGGCAGTACTTTGAGCATGTCAAAAAATTTCATTATCCTTCGCCTCCTGCCTTCTCTTCTACAAAAGAATCAAAAGCCCGATCAAAGCCGTGGTTACGACGAAATACCCGGCGTAGTCGGAGGCGTTCCCACTATGAAATCGGTCCAGAAGCCTGTACAGCGGCTCCATGGCGACGCGAAAACCCCAATAAGACGAGGAAGCCGGCACAGAAATAGCGGCTCCGTCCTCAGGAACCTCGTTGCCGGACAGGTAGATCTCGTCTTGGTCCGTATTGCGCTTGTAGTCCATCCGCCCCAAGGAGCGGACCCACAGCACAAAACCGGAGACAATCAGAAAAAAGAAAAGCCAGACGAAAACGTTCCAATAGCCGAACCCCGTCTCTAACTGATTCCACATCTCTACATCCCTCCCATCACGGCACGGACATAACCCTGCTGATCCAGTAAGGCTCTAGCCGCGTTCTCAAAAAGGTTGTGGTTGAACCAGCCGGGGAAAAGGGTGATCAGGAGGATCATCACCGTGAGAAGCGCCATTCCCGTGAGCATACCGTAAGGGGCTTCCTGGACGGCGACGAACTTGGCCTTGGCCGGCCCCAGGAACGCCGACTGGAAGACCTTCGCGAAAGACGCCAGGGTCAGCACGGAGGTGATCATGGCGATGGCGGACAATAGGGGATGTATGGCGAAGCTGGATTCGTAGATCATCCACTTGGAGACGAAGCCGTTAAAAGGGGGAAGACCGGAGATGGCCGCGGCCGCCACGGCGAACATTCCCGCGGTATAAGGCATGTTTCGCACCAGGCCGCCCATCTTGTTCAGGTCCCGGGTTCCCGTAGCGTAATACAGCGCTCCTGCGCACAAGAAGAGCAGTCCTTTATAAAGGGAGTAATTCATGACGTGGAATATTCCTCCCTTGACGGCGGTGAAACCGTAAGCCGCCATGTCCTCCGAACTACCCAGGGCGAGAAGGCCGACACCCATAGCCAAAAGCATGTAGCCCACCTGGGAGATCGAGTGATATCCCATCAGGCGTTTGATCTCGTGTTGCACTACGGCCATCATGACCCCGAAAAACATGGACATGCAACCCAAAACGATCAAGATCCAACCCACCGTCCCACCGCCCGCCAGGCCGGGAAAAATCGAATAGCAGATACGGATCAGGGCGTAGAAGGAGGCCTGACTCACCGTCACTAGGAGGCAGGTCACCCCGCTGGGGGCCTCGGCGTAGGAATCGGGCATCCAGGCGTGCATGGGAAACGCGCCGCACTTGAAGGCCAAGACGGAGATGATCAGGGCCAGAACGACGCGTTCCAATGTGCCGAAGCGCATCATGTTCGACAGAGCCGCCATGTTCACAGCGTTGTACTTCCCGTAAAGGGCACCGATGGCGATCAGAAGCAACATCGCCGCGATCTGGGAGACCAGCATGTACTTAAAACTGGCCTCGATAGTCTCCGGTTTGTCACGCCAGAAGGCGATCAAACCGAAAGAAGCGATGGAGGAAATCTCGACGAACACGAAAAAGTTGAAGAGGTCCCCTGTGGCGCACATGCCCAAAGCTCCCGTGGTCATGAGGAAATAAAGGGACATGAAGCGCTTCCAGCCGGAAAAGCGATCCATGTAGTTGAGCGAAAAGACGGCGCCCGCGAAAGCGGCGAGGGAAATGCAGAGAATCAGAAGCGAGCCGAAGGCGTCGATCTCGAACATAATGCGGACGGGGTAGCTCATCCCAGAAGGCAAAGTTAGGGTAAAGTGCTCTCCCCCCATGACATAGACGAGCACCTGCCCGCCGAATGTCTCCAAACACAGGGAAAAACCCAAAAACAAAATGACGGCCATGAAAACTACGAAAAACACGTTGCGCGCCGTTTTTCCAAAAGACACCACGAAGGGCGTCAGAAAAGCCCCCAACAGAGGAACCATGACGAGAAACGCCGGAAAGTGTTCGCGCAGGTTCATCCTCGCAACCTCCTGATTTCATCGACGTCCATAGTCCCGTAATGCTTATGGATCAAAATCACGAGGGAAAGCATCAAAGCCGTTGTCGCGAGGGCGATAACAATGGCCGTCAGGGTCAGGCACTGAGGCGTGGGCAAGACCATGGCTTCTCCCTGACCCTTGAGGTAGTAGATAGGGATATTTCCTCCCTGACGATAACCCAGGAGCACCAGGAAAAGGTTTACCGAGGACCCCAGCACCGCTATGGAGATGCAGATCTTAATTAGATTTTTCTGAGTCAAAACTGAGTAAAGCGCCATGATGATCAGCAGAGCGACGAGAACGTAGGCGGAGTTCCCCACAATGTCCAGGGGATTAACGATCGAATCGGTCATGGCCGCGCTCCCCTCCCATCCCGGCACCCGTGTCGATCATTCGGATGCTACCGTACATGTGAACGATAACCAATGACAAAGCCCCCACGACCTCGAATCCCACGGCGACGTTCATCAGCGAGATTGTTCCACAGTGGGGAATCCACTCGGACAGGGGTTTCGCTCCATAGGGTATGGCCACGGAGTTGAAAAAGAACGAATTGGGAAACCCGAGGCAGCCGAAAATGAAAAAGGCCACAAGTCCCACGAACTCCAAAAACGTGTAGATCCCCTTCCGAACCCAGGAGACGAAGCGTTTTCCGCCACGCGCTACCAGTATAAAGCTCAGGAACGTGGCAACAATAGCTCCCCCTTGGAAGCCGCCTCCCGGAGTGTTGTGCCCGTTGTTAATCACGTAAACGCCGAAGACGATCATAAACCACGCGAAAATATCGCAAACCGACAGAACGATTACGGATAAAGGTTTCATTCGTGCTTGCCTCCATCCCGGAAGAGGGCGCTGATGGAACTTAGGGCCGTAAAGAGCACCGCGGCCTCCCCTAAAGTATCAAAACCCCTGAAATCGAAAACCATTGATGTGACCACGTTCTGCGCGGACCTGTCGGACAGGGCATGAAGCAGAAAATACTCGTCCATCTCCGTCTGCTCGGGTACCCCGAAGGGATGGATCGCTTCAAACATGCCACAGAGCAACCCTCCCAGAACAATGGCTCCCACAATAAAAATCATTTTCTTCATCGCTTTTCCCCCTTGCCGTATTTCTTGGACACACCCACGCCACAGGCCCGAAGCGTGATGATGAAGATCGTCGTCGAGAGCCCCGCTCCGATGCCGGCCTCCGCGATGGCCACATCAGGTGCCCTCAAAATATAAAACTCCAACGCCAACACGAGGCTGAAAACGCCCAGCGCGATAATGGAGTGGACCAAATTGCGGAACCAGAGCGCCAGGAAAGCCGATAGAAAGAGCATGATCAGAACAGGAGCGTGTAGACTGGGATTCATGCCGCCACTCCTCCTTTGCGTTTTTCCGTTTCTTCGAGGCTATCCACCACGGCCGGATGGGGCAGAACGCCGGACCGGTGCGCGGCTCGCGCCAAGGCGTGAGCTCCCGTGGGGTTGGAGATCAAAAGCACAACGACCGCTATCACGGTGTGGATAAAAAGGACCAGAAAGCGGTCTCCTTCCGTCCCCTCTTCCGCCAGAAAACGAATCAGAGAGTAAAGCAACAGACCGAAGACGGCGAAAAGCGTCCCAAAGGTGGAACATTTGGTGGCCCCATGAAGGCGCGTATAGACATCCGGGAAGCGATAGAGGGAGATGACTCCCAGACAGTTAAAAACAAGGCTGATCAAAAGACAAACCCCCACCAAAAGACCCAGCAGCACTCAAAGCCCCCCTTCCAGATGGCGCGCGAAGTAGAGAGTGCTCACGAAGGAAAGCGCCATATACACGATCGCCACGTCCACCATCACGACAGAGTCGTACACCGCCCCCAGCAACAGCATGATCCCCGACACCAGAGTGTTGACCGTGTCCAAGGCGATCAGACGGTCCGGCGTCGTGGGTCCGGCGATCAGCCGCCCGACTAAGGCCACGATTAAAACGGCCATCAGCCAGGCTGTTCCCACAAAAAGGTATTGGCTCAGGTTCATTCCACTATCCTCCTCACCCATTGTCCGAACGTTCCGCAGATATCCTGTTCCGTAGGGGTCGGAGACGTGAGATTGATGGCATGGATATAAAACATCCCCTCTTCGTCGATATCCACCGTCAAGGTTCCCGGCGTCAGCGTGATAGAGTTCGCTAGCATCGTGCGTCCCATCTCTGTTTTGAGCCTCGGATTGAACTTGACGATGCCCGGATTGATTTCCCCCGTGATCACTCGTTTAGCCACGTCCACGTTCGCCATCGCCAATCCCACAGCGAAGGGACCGAAAACGTACCGCAAAAAAAGCCACCATTTTCGAGGATTGAGTCCTCTCATACTCCAAAAGCTGGTCTGAGGCGAGCTTGCCATAAATGAAACAGCGACCGCCAGAAAAAACGCGATCGTCACTTCTTGTATGCTCATGCTCCCTGACCAGGAGAGGAGTAAATATGTGAAGAACGAGACCACAAACACGAACATCTCTTTCCCTCCTGTCTGGCTAGATTTTTTAAAATATACTACCCTCCTGCTCAGTTTTTGTAAATCTCGCGTTCAATGGAGTTAATCAACTTAAAAACGACAGCACTAAACATAGCGAATTATTTGTTTTAAGCTATACCAATTTGAGGCTTTTTCTCTTGATTTAAGGCTTTTACTCTTGATTTACTCTTGATTTACTCTTGATTTACTCTAGTGTTGAGCGCAATACTTCTCTTCCATTTCCTCTTTTCTCGCTGTTTTGTTGGCGTACATGACCTCGTCTGCCTGGTTGATAATATCCATGAGGGTGGGAGCGTCGCCGGGGAAAAGCGCGATCCCGAAATCCATGACGACTTCTATCGGCGGACTTTCGGGGTCAGCGTCGTCGCTTTGGATCCGTAGGTTCTTTAGCGCGGCATTGACGCGGTCGACCACCATGTTGGCGTCGGACTTGATGATATTCGGCAACAGAAGCACGAACTCATCCCCTCCATAACGCCCCACGACATCGGTGACGCGCAAACTTTTTTGAATGGTTGCGGCCGCTCGCGCCAGGACCTCGTCTCCTTTGGTATGGCCGTAGTCGTCGTTGACGTGTTTGAGATTTCCCATGTCTCCCATGGCCAGGCAGGCGTTTCCTCCGTAGCGTTTGATACGCTCATTTTCCTCTTGCAGGCGACGCATGATGTAACGTCGGTTCCCCAGTCCGGTCAGAGGGTCGATGAAAGCTTCTTCTTCCCACGTGGCCAGAGATTCATAAAGGGCCCACAAGGTCGACGCGTAGTCGATCAAGGACTGGAACAACTCAAATTCATCGGGCGAGAAGCCTTCCGGTTTGTAAAGGTCTACCGCCCCGACACTCTGCAACCGACCGGACAACGTAGAAAGTAGCCTTGTTCTCAGGCCGTTTTCCAGACAGGTCGTAAAGGGGATTTTTTGGTTCACCACGTCTATGACCGCAACTCTGTCGGGAACAGGAAGATTTTTCGGTTCGTAACAAGTCAAGCGATTCAAGTTCAAAATTCTGTTTTGGTCGTTGGTGATAAAATAAACAGCGCAGGCAGAGTTAGGTATCGTGTTTTTGAGATACTCCAGTATTCTTTCCAAAAGCTGCTCGCGGTTTCGAGCGCAGGACAAAGAATGAAACATATCGCGAAGCTGTTGAAGTTGCTGAGCGTGAGCGGCGTTCTCTTTGGCGCGCTCTGAGCGCGCTTTCTTGTTCTCTTTCCAGACGAACAAAACGCACCACGCCAGGCAAGCTACCGCTAACGCGAACAGAATAAAAGTCGGCCATTTCTTTCCCTCGAAAATTTCTTGGAGCAAGTATAACCATATCGCCAGATGCAGTGCACACACGCCTACAAGAAGAAGCACGGAGGTTCTTGGACGTTGAGAACTCTGGACCGGATCGCAATCATGCCCGCTTTTAGTATCTGTGTCCTTTTTCCTCACTTTTCAGCACTCCATGCGATTTCAACATTTTAAAAGTCATTGGGCTATTATACAACGCGCGACGGCATTGCGTTGTTGAGAATTGCGTTATAACCGCTAACTTAAAATATGGTATTGTTCAAGCTCAGGGGGACGGAGCCCGTTCGGTCTAGACTCTCTCGAATCTTCATAGTGATGCGAAAAAGTGATGTGAAAAAGTGATGTGAAAAGACGGCCGTCCAAATAATAAACGGCCGCTTCTTTGGCCTGAATTTCAATTTTCCAAGCCTTTGGTTAGTTTTCTTGTTAGTTCTCTTATTAGTTCTCTTGTTAGTTCTCTTGGCGGACCAGCTTTCCGGGATTGAGGATTTCTTGCGGGTCGAAGGCCAGCTTGATGGCGCGATGGATGGCGGCCTCCTCGGAGGTTTTGGTAGATAGAAGCGCCGGCAGCTTCAAAAATCCGACCCCATGCTCCCCGCTTCCAACCCCTCCAAGTTTCACCGATTCCGAGATCAACTCTTGGAAGTACTCTTCCGCGTACACTCCCCATTTTTCGGGCAGCATCCCGTCGGGTTTGACCTCCAAGGGGTGCAGGTTCCCATCGGCGATATGTCCCAGATTGCCCACCTTGACATTCCACTTTTTCGAGACTTCTTCGATTATTTTCATCATTTGCGGCACCGAGGAAAGCGGCACCACAAGGTCGCCGGACAGAGAACAGTATGGATCGTAAGCGCGCATCCCCTCCGCCAGATTTTGGCGCACGTTCCAAATCATGGACGAATCAATGCGGTTCTCCGCCACGAAGACCTCAAATGCTCCCTTCTCCAGGCACAGGGTTCCGACTTTTTCGTAAGCCGCTTCCAGTTCTTCGTCGTTGTTTCCTTCGAGCTGGATCAGCAGGTAACCCTCCGTTCTGTCTTGATAAGGCAGAGGTGTTCCCACGTAATCCGTTGTTACCTTGGCCGAAAATCGGTCGAAAAACTCGCAGGAGATCATCTTCGTTCCCGATTTCACCACTTCGGCGACGGTAAGAACCAGGGAGTCCAAGTCGGGATAGGCTGCCAACAGGTTAACGGTTTTGCCCGGCAGAGGCTCCAGGTTCACGATGACCTTCGTGATGATCCCCAGCGTTCCCTCCGAACCAACCATCAGTTGCAGTAAGCTATAACCCCAGGTGTCTTTGCGGAACTTTCCTCCCAACTGGATCACCGTGCCAGAGGGAAGGACCACCTCCAGGCCCAGAACGTGACGCCGCGTGCTTCCATAACGGACAACCTTTCCCCCACCCGCGTTGGTGCCCACGTTGCCTCCGATGAAGCTGGTCTCCGTGCTCATGGGGTAACCGGCATAGAGAAACCCTTTTTCCGCCACGGCTTTGCAGAGATCGTTAGTGACGACACCGGGTTCCACCACCGCCACCCGGTTCACGGGGTCGATTTCGAGGATGCGGTTCATCTTCTCGATAGTGAGAACGATTCCCCCGTGAATGGGGATTGCCGCTCCTGCGATGCCACTGCCCGCCGCACGCGGGGTGACGGGGATGCTGTATTGGCTGGCGATACGCATGACGGCGCTGACGTGTTCAACGCTCTCCGGCCGGACGACCGCCTCCGGGTCGTGGGCGAAGATCTTTCCCGCCGTGTCGTAGGAGTAGTTTTCGAGGACATCCCGGTCCTCGAAAACGACATTTCTCTCTCCTATCGCCGCCCTCAGCTCGGCCACGATTTCGGGCGTAACCTTACCATACGCGTTCATTGCAGGACCTCCTTTCGGTGCATTTTCCTCAGGTCCTCGATGAGTCTCGGCAGAATCTCCAGCGCGCTGCCGACTAGACCGAAGTCCGCGACACCGAAAATGGGGGCCTCCGAGTCGGTGTTGATGGCGATGACGTTTTCCGAGCCGCTCATACCCGCCAGATGCTGTACGGCACCCGATATGCCACACGCGATGTACAGCCGGGGCGTGACTGACTTCCCGCTGAGTCCGACCTGAGAGGAATGAGGCGCCCACCCCAGATCCACCGCGGTTCGCGATGCCCCAACGGAACCGCCCAATAACCGCGCCAGCTCGTCCAGAAGCGCGAAATTTTTAGCTCCTTTCATCCCCTTCCCACCAGCGATGATGACTTCGGCGTCCTGGATGGGCAGTCCCACCCGGGACTCAGGGTCGAATCCGAGAAAGGTCAGGGCCGACGCCAGCGCGGATTTCTTCGGGGTATACCGGATAACCTCGCCTTTACGCGAAGGGTCAGGAGCTAACGGTTTTTTTGACTTCGGGCGCACCGTGCACATCTGGGGACGGCGTTCGGGTGTCATGATGTCCGCCATAACGTTGCCTCCGATGGCAGGGCGCGTTTGAAGCAAAAGGCCATCTTTGATGGAGAGCCCTGTGCAGTCGGCCGTTAGTCCACACCCCAGCCTTGCGTAGAGCAAGGACATGGTGCTTCTGCCGCGGGTGGTCGCCGACGCGATGAACACATGGGGTCCAAAATCCTGGATCATGTCCGCCAGTGTGCTCGCGCAAGCGTCGACAAGACCGTGTTTCAGCCCCGGTTCGTCCGCTAGGTAGACTTTATCCGCTCCGTGCTGGAAGAGGGGCGAAACGTCTGGCAGATTTTCGCCCAGAACCACGCTGGCGAGAGGAACGCCCAGAGCGTCCGCGACGCTCCGTCCCCACGCGAGCAGCTCGTAAGAGACGGGGTGAATCTTGCCATCCCGAAGTTCCGCCAATGTCCAAACTTCGCCCTTGCCGTCCGCCATCATCGACGCGCCTCCTTCGCTCCGCTTGGGGAGAGCCCCGGTGTCCCGATCGCTCCCATATCCGCCAAAAATCGTGTAAACTCCCCTATAGCACCATCAAAGTCACTGGCTACGGACACTTTGCGTCCTTTGCGCGTCACTTGGGGATAACCGACCTTGACGACCTTCGTCGGCGACCCCGCGAGTCCCACGTGCTCTCGGGACAGCCCTAGATCTTCGAAGGAGAGCGTTCGGATCGTTGCCCTCTTACCCCTCAGCTTCCCTCCCAAAGTACACAGCCGCGGCACGTTGATTTCCTTGACCACAACGGCAAGAGCGGGAAGGGGAGCCGAAAGGCGCTCGTGTCCGCCCTCCACCGCGCGCTGGACAAGAACGCCATCATCCTGAAACTCCAGCTTGCTGACGTAGGTCAAAACCGAGATTCCAAGAAGCGACCCCACGGCCGGGCCAACCTGCCCCGTTTCCCCGTCCGTAGCGCGCTCGCCCGCCAAAATCAGGTCGAAGCCACCCAGTTTACGCAAAGTCTCGGTCAGAATGCCAGCGGTTGCCAACGTGTCGGAGCCGGCAAAGGCCCGATCTGTCACTACGACGCCCTCGTCGCAACCCATGGCGATGGCGTAGCGCGCGGCCTTCACGGCGGCGGGGGGCCCCATAGTGACCACGGTCACGCGCGCGGAGAGCTTTTCTTTGATTCGCACGGCCTCTTCAATGGCGTGCAGATCCAAGGGGTTGACCTCCACCTCCAGTCCCTCGCGCGCCATAACCCCCGTCTCCGGGTTGATTTTGACGTGTTCCGTCGCGGGGACCTGCTTGATCAACACAGCAATTTTCAAGGTTTTTCCCAACTCCAAAAATGACACCTCCAATTGGTATTGATGTTCAAAAAATGTAACGCTACACTTCCGGGGCAGGGCTCGTCGCGAGGGCCTCCACGGTGGAGCGCCTTTTGCGGATCATTGCCGTCAAAAGAATCGGGATGACCACGAGCGGCGTCGAGAGGACTCCCACCCAGGCATAACCCTGCGCGATCAGGGGAATCAGGCCGAAGCTCGCGACGTACCAGGAAATCGCGACGTACACCGCTGAGGAGATGACGTCCACTTTACGCGAACTCGTCACCCCAGCGCGTTTCATCCACCAGGTCGAGATACGCCGGGCTCCACCGTAGATCAAACCGACTCCCGTCGAGACGACGGCCAGCAGCATAACCATGGAGAAAAGAGCCATCCCGACGCTGCCGCCCCCACCGTGTTGAGTGATGTACGTGATAGGGAGGGGGATCTCCGCTTTGTTCAGAATAGTGGGGTAATGGCTCAACGCGCCCGTGGAGGCCAGAACCAGCACACCCGCGTTGACGACGAAGCCGATGAGGGTCGCCTTCTTCACATCCTTCTGAGTACTCAGGGAGTCGGCCACGGCGGTATAGGCCCCGATCAGGGAGCATTGCAGCCCGGCGTACTTGACGCTCTGCCACATCGCGGGCCAGAACCCCCCGTTGGCTGAGGGCATGGTCTCGACAACCGCTACGAGCGACGAAAAATTCATGGCCAGGTTAGAAACATAGATGACGAGCATACCCGAAATGATCAGAATAGCCATAAACGTGGCGGCCTTGCGGACCGTCTCCGCTCCCCAAATCGTCAGCGCAAAGATAAACAGAGCGATGCCCACCGTCGTCACGTTGTAAGGCAGGTTCGGAACGAGCTGCTTCAGGGTTTCACCGCCTGTAGAAAAGGCCACGCCCGTAGCCATAAGCAGGATGATCAGGTACATGACTTCAATACAGAACGAGAAAAAGGGTTTCAGCCGTCCCAACGGCTCATAGTAGGCAACGCTCCAGCTCCGGTAGTCGTAGACCTTGTTTTTCACGGAAAAGGTCCAGGCGCAATAGAGAACCGCCGTAATGATCCCCGCGGAGATGATCGGCGTAAAAATCGCGTACCACCCGAACTGAACGTAAAAATCCACCAATTGCCGACCACTGGCGAACCCGCCGCCAAAATGTGTGGTAAACCACACAAAAGCCACCGCCCACGCGCCCCACTTTGCGTTATTGTACACTGTAAATTCCTCCTGTTTTCGATTTTGGGGATTTTTTGATTTTTAAGGCGCTTTTATCCTCTTGATCCTCTTTATCCTCCTTTCAGCCTCTTGTCTCAAAAAAAACCGGGACCCTTTTCAGAGTCCCGGTTTGGAGTTTTTTAAACAACGACGCTCAAACGCCGATAACCCCACCAGAGGACCCGCGAATAAGCGAAATAATAATAACGAGAAGGAGGCTAAACTTGAAGAAAATGAATAGATTTTTACCCATCGCAAGCCACTCCTTCGCTATTTTTATTTTATCTTAAAGTATTTTATCTTAACGTGGGAAGATTCTAGACTGCTATCACGCACTTGTCAAGTCACCCCAAAAGCGCTTTAGTCGAACCGACTCTTTTCAGTCGATCAGGCTAGTCGATCAGGCTAGTCGGTTAGGCTAATCAATATTCCCGTGTTATCAACGCGACAGGCTTGAGTCCAGCGGATAAAACCTCGTCCAGAATAGGAATGGAGGATGACGCGCCTTTGCGGGAGACAGCCAGGGAAGACGCTATCGACGCCAAGCGCAACGCCTCGTCAATGGTTTTATCCGCAGCTAAAGAGGCGATGAAATACCCTAAAAAAGTATCTCCGGCGGCTGTGGTGTCCACGACCTCCACGTCGTATACGCCATGGCGTAGGGTCGTGTTTGCGTCTTTGTACAGGGCTCCGTCGCTGCCCAAAGTAAGAACGATGGAGGCCTTTGGGAAGCGAGATCGCATTTCATCCAGGATTTCCTCCGGTTTTTCCTTTCCAGAGAGTCCGTTCCCCTCTATTTCATTGAGCACGAAGCAGTCGACGAGATCCAAAGGATAGCGTGTCACCTCGGGGCCAAAGGGAGCGGGGTTGAAGACCACGTAAAGCCCTTCGGCAACAGCCGACTCTATCATGTACTCAATTTCGTTCACCTCGTTCTGCAGCACAAGGAAATCGTTTTTTCCAAAGCCGGAAAACGCGCTGTCGATATAGGGACGATCCATCTCGCTATTGGCGCCGCCAAAGAGGATGATGCAGTTCTCGCCTTCACTGTCGACCTGAATGATAGCGTGTCCCGTGTTTTTACCGGAGGAGTCCACTCTGTCCACGTTCACCCCCGCTTGTTTCATCAATTCGATCATCTCCCGCCCGTCGCTGCCGGTTTTGCCCGCGTGAAAAACCGACGCTCCCGCGCGGGCGAGGGCGATAGATTGATTCAGGCCCTTGCCTCCAGGAAAAATATTCAGGTCCGTGGCCGAAAGGGTCTCTCCGGGCTGCACAAAATGCCGGACGTCGTAAACATAGTCTATATTGATAGAACCGATGTTCAATATTCTGCGCATACGTTTGTTCCCTTCGCTGTGTCACTGGTGCGTTTCGACGCCCATGTTTTTTTCCACAGCCGAGAGGGTCTTCCCCTCTCGGCGTGAATTTTGTCTTAAAAATCTATGATTCTGGAACCCACGGAGTCGCCTTCGTTTTTGTTGGGTCCTTAAAAGCCGGCGCTACGATTTCGTTCCAGAACTTCACCGGGTCCGTGTTCGCCATAATGGCGGCCTTCTGTGTCCCCAGCGGACCTTCTTGTCTTGGAATGGCGTAAGGAATGGATCTCCCGTAGTTTACAGTGTAATTGGAATCCACATCGACTTTCAACCCTGTTATATCCTGGTGAGTGGTTACAGGATTTTCGCTGACGGACGAATACCATGTGGTTACCACAGTCGGGTCGATGAGCCAGGCGGCTGCTATAACGTCATACGCGCCACTAGCTGTAGGAAGGCTTCGGTAAAAACGGCACTGTTGGACAAGATCATCGTAGAAGTACTGCGACTGTCCAAACCAGGTCATTTCCGCCTCGCTGTAATTGGCATTATCTTCGGATGGGCTAGCGTCTATCGAGGTCGGTAACGCTTGCAGATACACTGCCGCCTCCAAACCATCGATGATCTGGTTTCCATACTGCTTGAACGTCTCGGACTCCTGATTTCCCCACGGCGTGCGCACGCATATTTTAGCGGCTTCTGGATCCGCCCACCAGTTAAATTCCGCGACGGCGGAAGAGTTTCCCTTCATGTAGAAGGAGCCTCCCATGTACACGATCTCCTTCACCTTCCCGGCTATGGAGGGGTCTTTGCGGAGCGCCAGCGCAATATTCGTGAGTGGTCCTATCGCTAAGATCGTCACTTCATTGTTTGGGTTGTCATTGATTGCCTTGATGATAAAATCCACGGCGTTGTCGATATCATCGGGGTCCGCGTGCGAAGAACCGTCCCTCTGGGTAGGGTAGTAAGCATAGGGATAAGTGGGGTCGCCGACGCCGTACTTGCCGTAATTGGTGTCGTTAGAGACCGTTCCTTTATAAAATTCCTGCCAAGGTTGCATGGGGTCTCTGTTGGGGTTCACTTCGTAGAGTGAATTCGTGACCCAGCCAAAATAGCCGGGATAGGTCACCTGTCCGGTGATTTGCATCTCCGCTTTCATGACTTCCTTATCCATACGGTCGGCCCTGAGTCCATAACGCGTCCCCATGTAAATGGGAACTCCCTTTGTGGTGCCGTCGGTATGGGTGAGATCTTTCGCCCTGATGATCTCCAGCTGACGGACTCCGTGGGCGAAGCCCCTCGGCTGAGATTCGTTGCCCGCCTCTACAGTGACCCCCAATAAGTCAATCTTGCCTTCGTTTCCTTTCATGTAGCCAGCCAACAGGACCATCGCGGCACCGTCGTCAAATCCGGGTCTCATGTCCGAGTCTAAGATGACTTTCTTGGGAGCGGCAAAAACTCCCGTCGCCATTGACATTAATACAATGACCGACAAAAAACATAACGAAGAGCTTTTCTTCATTTTAATTGCCCTCCTTCGCATTTTCTAACTTATCGTTTTCTAAAGAAAATCGGCATCAGACAAAGCGCCGCTCCCAATATTCCCAGTGAAACAGCGGAACAGCCACCCCCAGCGGACCTTTGCGTTTTTTCGGAATTTGCGTCATAGGTCGGATCAAGTCCGGAATAGACCAGATTCCAAAACTTTTCCGCGTTGACGGTGTTGATGACGCGAACTTTCTGGGTCCCCACTGGACCGAGGTTCTTGTAGCCGGGACTCCTGCCGTAGTCGATGTTATAATCGACATTGACATCGATCCACCAATCAAAATACCCAGTTTTGCTCAGGTCGTCGTCATAAGGCAAGACGATGTCATCGTTATTGATCTCGCCGATTAGAACGCCCGCGGTGATGGCGTCCCATACGTAAGAGTCCTCCGTAGAATTGGGGGCGGCGAAAGAGGCATAGTTTTTCTCGAACATAGCTTTGATGCCGGGGTTTATGCCAGGCAGGTTGACGATCTTCTCATATTCTTTGGGGGTAAAGTGCAGTTTTTCGCACACGTCGAGAGGCACAACATATTGGGTGATTTTATCTTCTTTAGAATCCGTCTTTCCCCATGGAGTGCGGACAGCGAATCTAGCAGCCTCTGGGTCGAACCACCAGTTAAATTCCGCCGCCGGGGTGGTGTTTCCAGCCACGTTGACCGCCCCGCCCATATAGATGACTTTTTTCACCTTGGGCACGATTGTGGGATCTTGCATAACCGCCATTTGAAGGTTAGTGCATGGACCTATAGCGACAATGATGACTTCCCCAGGATATTTGTTTACCATCTCGACGATGAAATCGGAGGCGTGCTGATACTTGCCGCTGAAACCCTTTCGTGCGTCTTTTTTGAGATCATATTGAGGGTCCTCAGCGTAATTCGTCTTGTAAACGGTTTTCCACCCCAGTTCCGGGGAGGGGTCGACCGGTTCCTTATGTCCCCACGAGGAAAAAGCTCCAGCATACGTAGATACCCCCATTCCAAAGAGGGTCCTCTCATAACCAGACCACTCCAATCCCGTGATTTCAAGGGGCGCAACAGCCTGGTAACGACCAGTCCTCATGGGCCAGCGCGCTCCCGCTATAATGGGGATGTCTTCCAAGCCGGTGAGTTCCAACTGTCGAACGCCAGCGGAAAGCCCGTCCTGAAGCCACTGATTGCCCGCGACGACCGTCACGCCCAAAAGATCGATATTCGGGTGATTGGCAAGCATGAGCATTGCCACGCCGTCGTCGAAAAGCTCCACCATGTCCGAGTCCAGAATAACTTTTTCCGACGAAAGCGCTGCGTTTGCTCCGATCAGTCCGATCAGAACAATAAACGCCAACAGAAGACTCGTTTTTAAGGTTTTACTTTTCAAGGTTTTACATCTCACTTTTTGCACCTCCCCAAATTGATGAACCAATGCAACGCTTGTTTGTGGCAATCACGACAACATTACTGACAGCTTCGCCCTGTAAGTGTCCAAGATCACCGCTCCCACAATGATCGCCCCCGTCACGATCTGTCGCGCGAAATCACTCATCCCCAGAAGCAGAAGGCCGTTGTTCAAGACGCCGATGATGGCCGCCCCGAAGAGTGTTCCGATAAGGCTACCCTTTCCGCCGCTCATGCTGGTTCCCCCGATGACTACCGCGGCTATGGCGGATAGTTCAAATCCGTTGCCGAGTATAGGAGAAGCGATATTGAGGCGCAGCATATATAAAATTGCCGCCATACCCACTGTCGCCCCGCATATCACAAAAGCGGCTACTTTGTATATTTTCGTGTTGTGGCCGGAAAGCCGGACTGCTTCTTCATTATTCCCAATCGCGTAGATCATTCGCCCGAAGACGGTTTTTTTGAGAATAAAATGCCCCACGGCGACCAAGAGTATAGCCATGATGAAGATGACGGGGATTCCGAAATAAGAGAGGGTTCCGAAAGAATTGAATGCCTTCGGAAAGGAGAAGATCGTCCGAGAACCGCTTACTTGAAGCGCCGCACCCCGTGCCATATTGAGCATCCCCAGCGTAACGACGAAGGAGTGTATTTTCCATCGCTCGCAGACCCACCCATTGAAGAGCCCACAGACCATACCCGCCACCATCGACGCGAGAACGGCCAGAACGATGGCGCTTCCCGCGTCGAGAGATTTGTTCGTGATGACCAGGCCAGCGAGTATCGTGCACAAAGCGAGCACCGAGCCCACGGATAAATCTATCCCTCCCAGCAGAATGACGAAGGTCATCCCCACCGCTATCACCGTGTTGATGCTTATCTGAGTGAAGATATTCGAGATGTTGTTGATGGATGCGAAGGCCGGCACAAAATAGGAGAACAGAACGCAGAGCAGAACAAGAACCACCCCAATTCCGGCTTCGTTGAGCATCAGATAAACGATTCGTTTGGTGTTCATTCCGCAGTGCCTCCTTCATGGGATACCCGATACGCGTATTTCAAGATCCTCTCCTGCTCGAAATCGCGGCGCAAAACCTCACCCGACACGGCGCCGTTGGAGAAGACGACGATCCTGTGACAGATCCCAATGAGTTCGTTCAAATCCGAGGAAACGATCATGATCCCCTTGCCCTCCGCGAGAAGCCGCCAAAGAAGCAGATATATTTCATATTTTGCTCCTACGTCTATGCCTCGTGTGGGTTCGTCGAAGAGCAACACCTTCGCGTCACGAAGAATCCACTTTGCCAGAACAACCTTCTGCTGGTTCCCTCCCGACAGGTTCCTCGTCAGTTGGAGTATTGACGGCGTCTTAATCGCCAGCTCGCCCGCCATGCGCTCAGAAGCGCCGCGTTCCGCTTTTCTGTCGATCAAACCGAGCGACCCGAAGCGCGAAAATTTGTCCAGGGCGGCCAGAGACATATTGACCTCGACCGACATATCCAGAACGAGTCCCTGAGATTTCCGGTCTTCGGTGAGAAGACATACCCCCTCCTTGACCGCGTCTTTCGGCGACGCTATATTCAGTAGCCTGCCCTCTAGGGACACCGATCCGCCGAGTTTTTTGTCCGCGCCGAAGATGGCCCTTACCGTTTCGGTTCTCCGGGAACCAACGAGTCCCGATATCCCTAGAATTTCGCCTTTTCTCAGATGGAACGATATCTCATGGGGGCTGCTGGCGATACGGAGGCCCTTTACCTCCAGCAGCGGTTCGTCGAGGGGTTTTGGGGAGTCCATAAAGGGATATTCGGCGTCCATCTGTCGCCCCACCATCATGGAGACGATCTGGGGAATGTCGATCTCCTCGGTTTTCTTTGTGTCAACGAGTTCTCCGTTGCGCAGGACCGTTATGCGGTCACCGATCTCGTAGATCTCTTTGAGGTGATGCGAGATATAAATGACTGTCAATCCTTGTTGTTTTTCGGTCCTGATGATCTCGAAAAGACGGGCGATTTCGTCGGGCGATAGGGTGGCCGTGGGTTCGTCCAGGATCAGCACCCGGCACTTGGAGGACACGGCTTTAGCGATCTCCACAAGCTGCATCTGGGCCACGCCCAAAAGCTCCACCGGCATCCACGGGTCCACGTCTAACCCCACCCGTCGCATAGTTTCTGTCGCGTCTCGAAAAAGTTTTTTCCTGTCAACCCATATTCCCTTGCGCGGAAGCTGGTCGAAGAAGATATTTTCGGCGACCGATAGGTAAGAAAGAAGGTTGAACTCCTGATAGACCACGCGAATGCCTCGATCCATCGCTTCTCGGGGGGTACATGGGAAATAGGGCTCGCCGTCTAGGAGCATCTTGCCGCCGTCTGGAGGATAAATACCACAGATGATTTTGATCAACGTCGACTTGCCGGCCCCGTTTTCTCCTACCAGAACGTGAACCTCCCCCTTTCGGATAGACAAAATGACGTCCGAGAGGGCGCGCACTCCGGGAAAATATTTCGATACGTTCCGTATGGAGAGAATGTCCGTTTCCATGTTTATGCCTACCTTGTTCGAGCTTAAAAGAAGGTTAACTCAGGAAGAGCCCCCCGACTCCAATATCTATCTATCAAGTCTGTAAAAATGCAAGTCTATAAAAATGCAAGTCTGTAAAAACGGAGTTTGGGGGGCATATTTTATGGCGGCGTTTTATTTTAGGTCTGTGGCAGAGACAACTTTTACTTCTGTTTTTGACCAATCGGAGATTTTTTCCCCGCCCAGAATACGGAACCCAACCTTGATCGCGTTGGCCGCCATCTCAGGCCCAAACTGATCCACCGTGGCAAGCATTTTACCCTCTTTGATCAGTTCTTGACAGGCGCCAATATTGTCGAAACCGACGACTTGAACTTGCTCGGTCTTGCCAGCGGCCTCTATCGCGCGGACCACGCCCAGAGCCATGGAGTCATTGGCGCACATGACGCCCTGGACATCGGGGAACCGCGTCAGGAGGTTTGTCATGACCGTGTTCGCTTCTTCTGTCTCCCAGTGGGCCGTCGTGGACTCCAGGATCTGGAATTCGTAGTCCGCAACGCTCTTCATGAAACCGGCCTTACGTTGTTTCGCGTTGTCCGCACCAGGATTGCCTTCAATGATGATGACTTTCGCGCTCTTGCCCAACTTTTCCCCAAGGAAGTTGCCCACCAAGTAGGAACCTTCTTCGTTATCGGGGCCAACAAAAAGGAAGTTTTCAGGCAAGCCATTGTCCTTAAGGGCCTGCTTGTCCAGAGTGACATCGAAGTTGACGACCAGGATACCGGCATCCACGGCCTTCTTCACCGACGGAACGAGGCCCACAGAGTCGGCTGGTGCCAGGATAATCATGTCCACCTTCTGGGATATGAAATTCTCCATGGCGTTGATCTGCGTGTCGATATCCGTTTCTGAGTTCATGCCTACGGGAATAAGTTCGAATGTGCCATCCTCTTGCGCGAATTTGCGAGCGCCTTCCTCCATTGTTTTGAAGAACTCGTTCGCCAATGATTTCATGACCAGTCCCACGACCGGTTTCTTCTCGGCTGCAAAAGCTACTCCGCCCAAACACATCACAAACATCACCAATAAAACCATAGCAATCATTTTTCTCATCATCGAAACCGATCCTTTCAGCGTACTAATACCTACTGATAACGAGTAGATACGTTTCACATAGTATTTCTTTGACTATGAAGCCAAAGAAAAAACTAAATCTCACAAAGCTCGCGGAAATACTCCACAAACGCCGTTGTAGTCCCGACTATCAGCTCGAATACCCTTTCGCGGCATAAATCACCTCCTCTTCAACAGCTTATAACACGAGGCTTAAACGATTATTTTTTCTCTTAAAGTTATGGACACTCGCTTATTATATATTGACATACTCCCACGACTAAAGTTGTAGGATTCTAAGATCGACAAAGACAGCCGACTGAAACCGGTCTTACGTCTTCTCCTTATAAGAGTGGATGCCCTCACTCTGAGAATATTTACAGCCACATTAATATCCCAGTCGTGTTCTGCCCCGCATCTCGTGTTGATAAGTCATAAAAGGAGTTTAACATAAAAGTAGACGTATGGCAAGAAACCAAATACAAAACAAACGTCACCGTTGGTGGCGTTGCAATTTTCATCCAACGGCTGAGGCTGTTGGCTTTTTCATCGCTTTATCTCGCTTTATTTCGCTTTATCGTAAAGAACGCATGATGTTTAATGAAAGTTTTTCTTAAAATATTTTTTTTGACATACTCCCATGACTAAAGTCATGGGATTCTAAGATTAACAAAGACAGCCGATTGAAACTGGTCTTACGTCTTCTCCTTTAAGGGTGGATGTAAAGGTGGATGCCCCCACTCTGAGAATATTTACAACTGCATTAATATCCCGGTCGTGTTCCGCCCCGCATCTCGCGTTGATAAGCCATAAAAAAAGTTTAATATAAAAGTAGACATATGACAAGAAATCAAATACAAAACAAACGCTACCATTAGCGGCGTTGCGATTCTCATCTAATGGCTTCAGCCGTTGGCTTTCTCATCGCTTTATCGTAAATTTTGTCTTTATTGGTCCACCATAGCATATATATAGATATAGATATAGATATAGATAGAGGTAGATAGATAAATAAATAGATACTTTGCTAAGTGTCTATCTGTAGAAATTAATATTTAGCTCAATACTATATGCTGACCTCTAGTGCCGCGATTAGTTTTACGGCAAAGTCGAGTAGTTCTTTTTCGGAAAGACTTTTTGTCTCCAGCGTCAAAGTTCTTTCTTTATCTAGAGAGACAGCCAGCGCCTGTCCCGTGACGTCGCCACACTCCAACACCGCGCGTTTTCCCGCGACGGTCAAGGTTTTGTAGGTCGAGGAGAAACCCAGTAGGCCCTCGTTCCCGGTGACCTCTCCCTCTGGAACGTAAAGGGTCCCTGGCCCAGATCCCTCCATTAGGTTGACCTCCACACCGGCGATAGGCGTCGTGCGGGTATAAACGCGGTTTGTCCAGCGTCCCAGTTCCTCTGACGTGGTCAAATGCGTAGTCTGCGCCTGGGAGCTATGCCATTCATCTAACACGTCGGGCAAAGGCACGGCCTCCGCAACCCGACCGACCCCTAAAATGACTAGTCCCATCAGCAGTATTTCCATAAGCGAGTTTCGCGGTACGCGATTTTTTTTTGCCTCCTTTTTTATCCTGTCTGTTGTCCTGCTTTCCGATCTTTTCGTCTTTATGTTTATGGCAAAAACCTCCATATCTCTTTTTCATTATATCTTTTCATTATATCCAGATTATAATATCCAAATATCCAGATTATAATATCCAAACCGGTCGAGGTTTTGTGGAAAAATTTCGGGAGACAAATCACGGATGTTCAGGAATATGCCTTTCTTCGTATCTCAAATCAGGGCAAGGTAGAAGAAGCTCACGCAAACGTGAGGCGCGAAACTCCAGATCCGCCATCGCACCCGGCGCCGCGGCCAAGCGAGTGACGACCGGAATTGTCCGGTTTCCATTTTTGGACTCTTTGGAGGCCCGCGCGCGCAAAAGGCTCCGCCCTCTTTCGTTGTACCCGAGTACGCGAACGTAAGAAGGGCCCAGGCGCGATAGATTCCAAGCCGTCCAACGGTCCAAGCCGACTAAACACCTTATGGTTTGACGCCGGATGCGGTTCCGGGTGTATCGGGCGCACACGCAACGCCCAACGAAATCATCGTAGGAGTTCGCCTTGGCATAGTGTTTCAGAAAAAGGTTTTCTAGCCCTTCGTCCATCCCCGCGTACTTTCGCAGCTCCTCCGGTGAGAAGCGGAGCAACAACCCCCGCAGTAAAATCCACAGCTCCTCCGTACCCAGACAAAGCCGCCCTCGTCCTCCTTGTTCCTTCAAAAGCTCTAAGGCGACGGGCGGCATGGCCTCCTTTATCCAGGATTTTTCGTAATCGTGAGTATGGCCTAACTCCTTCGGAACCCAAGCCGCGACGGCCGACCGGATCGCCGTGGCGCTGGCCAAGGGGCCTGAGGCTCTGTCGTGATAACCAGCACCTTCTCGCCGCACGGGGAGAGGGATCAAACCATAGTTTCCCCGGCGGACGCACAGGAGGTAGGAAAGAGCCAATGCGTTGTTGGGCATCGAGGCAAACGCTCCGCCACCGGGCAGCTCTTGATCGAGAGCCTGGGCGAGGGCCTTCGGATACGACATCCCTGACGCTAGGGCTTTCCTAAGATTCGACTTGAAAGAGAGGGGCTCCTGGATTAGAATGTCAATAATTGTGTCAAGGACGGCAACGGGATTTTCGGGAGAAAAATCGGCGAGAAGCGTTGTTGTTTTCAGATAAAACGTTTCCATTCCGAAAGAAAGGTGGGTTACGAACCCTGTTGCGGCTAAGGTATCGATGGCGCCACGGGCAAACTCCGGTCCCGCGTTGCAGGCGTAGACAAAAGGCAACTCCAGGACCAGGTCCGCTCCATTTGCGAGGACCATTCGAGCGCGTGTCCATTTATCGAGCATGGCGGGAAGGCCCCGTTGCGTGAAACTGGACGACAACACAATCACTACAGCCGCGTCATTCCCGCGTCCGTTATCGAGACTCTTTCGAGCGCGGGCAATATGCAGGGTGTGTCCGTTGTGAAAAGGATCATATTCGGCAACGATTCCGATGACCGGATTTTGAAAGTCTATTGTCTTCATGATCGTCAAGTATAAACTAAAAATAGAGGAGTCGGGCACTCAAAGGCCGCGCTCAATTTGAAGTTCACTCGAAGGGTGGTTTTTTCAGCATGAAGATCTTGGTTATCAACTGTGGCAGTTCGTCCTTAAAGTATCAGCTTTTCGACATGGAAGGGGAAAAGGTGCTAGCCAAGGGGTTGGTGGAGCGCATCGGCATCAAAGGCTCCAGAATTAAGCACACGAAGATCGGGATGGATCCCATCGTCGTCGAGACGGAGATTCCCGATCACAAAGTGGGGATCAAGCTCGTCGTGGACGCGTTACTGGACAAAAAACACGGTTCTCTTTCCTCCCTCGACGAGCTGAGCGCGGTGGGCCATCGCGTGGTCCACGCCGGTGAGAAGTTCGCGACCTCAGTCAAGCTCGAACCGAAGGTCATGGCCGCGCTAAAGGAATGCGTCCCCCTCGCACCCCTTCATAACCCCGCCAATATCATGGGCATCGAGGCCGTCAGCGACGCCTTGCCGAAAGTCCCTCAGGTGGGAGTTTTCGACACGGCATTCCACCAAACGATGCCGAAGGCCGCTTTCATCTACGGGGTGCCCTACGGTTATTACGAGAAATACGGAGTACGCCGCTACGGTTTTCACGGCACCAGCCATTATTACGTCTCTCACCGGGCGGCCGAGATTTTGGGCAAGCCTGTTGAAAAACTGAAAATCGTCACTTGCCACCTGGGCAACGGCAGCTCCATTACCGCCGTGAAAGGAGGCATATCCGTGGACACGTCTATGGGTTTCACCCCCTTGTCGGGCGTGCTTATGGGAACGCGCTGCGGAGACATCGACCCGGCGTTGGTGACGTTCATCTCGGAAGCTGAAAAACTCTCCTCCGCCGAAATGGACTCCCTGCTCAACAAAAAAAGCGGTGTCTTGGGCCTGTCGGGGATCAGCAGCGATCTGCGCGACGTGGAGGCGGCCGCCGAGCGCAATGAACCGCGTTCCCAGCTCGCGTTGCAGGTTTTGAGCTACGGCATCAAGAAATATATCGGCGCTTACGCCGCAGCTATGGGCGGGTTGGATGCCCTGGTCTTCACGGCTGGCGTGGGTGAAAACAGTTCCACGGTCCGGGCTATGTCCTGCGAAGGCTTGGAATTTCTGGGCATCGAGCTGGACAACGCCAAAAACGGAGTCCATGCCCAAGAGGCGATCATTAGCACGGAGACCTCCAAAGTCAAAGTTCTGGTCATTCCTACCGACGAGGAATTGGTTATTGCCCGAGACACCAAACGCCTCGTCAGGGAATAAGGGACGGAACGGAACCTTTGAGGTTGATTATTTGAGGGTTAATTTGAGGGTGGATTTGAGACGGAGGCGAGTTGTTTGACGGTGGCGTCGGGTATGCCCACAGGATGGAATTTTTTTGTCGAACTTCCCCCTCGGCGCGACAGTGAGACCGTCATCGAAAAAGCGTGGAAAATCGACATCGGAGAGGGCGTGTCCTTTGAGGGACAGCGTTTTTTCTTTCCCGGTGGCCTTTCCATAGAAGCGACAGTTCAATGGCTGGAGGAATCTTTATTGTCCGTCCGGCTGTCTTTAGCGGCATCTCTAAAGGGACAGTGCGCCCGCTGTCTGACGGACGCTGTGCTTGCAATATCGGATGATTTGATGTATCTTTATTATTCGCGTGGCCTAGAGCTGGGCAAAGATACCGAGCTTCAGAGCGACGACGGATTCATGCCTGTGGAGATCGACTACTGGGGACGAACTTTGAACCTTTCGGATCAGGTATGGGAGAGCTTGCTGATGTTGCTTCCAGTAAAACTTTTGTGTCAGGAGGATTGCGCGGGGCTTTGTCCGTATTGTGGAGCCGACCTAAACGAAGGGGCTTGTTCTTGCGCTCTAGAAGAAATTGATCCGCGACTGGAGGTTTTGCGTGGCGCGCTGATCGATGAAAAAATCGATAAAAGAAATTGAGGGGAAAAACTAATAAGACAAGAATCAACAAGAATCAAGAATCAAGACGTAAGGAGGGATAAAAATGGCAACGCCTAAAAGAAAAACTTCACATGCTCGGACAGCGCAGCGCAAAGCTCAATGGTTGGGTTCGTTGAACGCGCCCAGTGTCGCTGTCTGTGGGCACTGTGGCGATCCAATTCTCAGTTATCAAGCCTGCCCGGCCTGCGGTTACTACAAGGGTCGCAAAGTTGTAACGGTCAAGGAAAAACTTATTTGAGGTAAAAACGTCCCGTAACCGTTTAAAGTCTCTATACCGGGTAAAAGTTCAAGTTCAGGGAGGGGAGTCTGTGTGACCGTTGAATGGTCCTCAGTGGCTCCTCCCTGAGCTTAGGTATTCGCACTTGTTGCCAGGAGCAAAAAAACGCTGGGCGTGAGGGAACTCAAACCGACCATCTCACCTCCATCTCACCTTCATCTCACCTCCATCGAGGAAAAACTGCGAGGAAAAACGGCAATGAAAAACTGCAAGGAAAAACTGTAAGGAAAAACTGCCGCTCAGGGTCGGTTATAATGTTTTGTGTTTTGTCCGCTACAAGTACGAACTTTGAGGAACGATAACCTCGCTTGAGCGCGACCGCCGCGTGGTGTTTACGGGGCTTTATGTTGTTTTATATTTGTTTTGCTCCAATCGCGCTATAATGACTAACGTATTCGTTATTTAAGTGGAGTCTGGGATTACTTTCTTGATTGAGGTGAACGATTTGAAACGAGTTCTGTCTTTTAGCGTAGCGTTTGTATTGTGTTGTGTGTTCTTGTTTGCTCCAAAGAGTTTCGCCGCGGAGATCGTCGCTCTGGATAGATACTTGACAATGGTGCGGGAGGGGAACCACGCTCTTCAAGCGGGCATCCGAGCCGTGGAGGCCGCGTACTATGGGGTCTTGGCTTCTGTGGCGCCTCAGCGGCCCAATGTCGCTCTTTCGGGATCGGCTTCCTACACCACCGACCAGGTAAACGGCGACCAGCACAATAGAAACGCTATGGTCTACAATACCTCCTTGTCCTTGAGTCATCGTATCGACATCTCCGGGGCGTACACTCTGGACGAGCGACAGCAAATCCTCTCCTACGAAGGCCAGAGGGCGAATTTCGACAGCAACGTGAACAACCTGGTGGCGTCGGCCGAACAGAATTACTGGTCCGCTGTTTTGGCGCGGGAGAACATCGCGCTTCAAAAAGACGTTCTACGTCAGCGCCAAGAAAACCATCGAGTGACCGAGGAGAAATACAAACAACAATTGGTTCCCAGACTGGACTTGATCCGCTCAGAAGCCCAAGTGGTGGCGGCCGAGAGTCTTGTAACGGAAGCGGAGGCTCAGTACCGCAACCTTCTGGCCGCGATGACGGCTTTGACGGGAGGCGTCGCGGTGGCGCCCCTGGAAGAACCGCTCTCCGTTCCCACTTTCGACGTTTCCGTCAGCCTGGAAAAAGCGCTTCTTTTCCGTCCCGACGTCCGAGCCTCCCGTTTGGCCCTGGAACGAAGCAAAGTCCTCAAACAACTGACGGCGAAGGGCATGTCCCCCACTCTGACCGGGCTCATTCGCTGGACGCCCTGGTCGGATCCCTGGAATTCTTCTACACCCCAAGATAGGGAGTTGGGCGCGTCTTTGACGTTGAACATTCCTATCATCGATGGCAACGCCACCAAGTATGGCGTTTTGAACGCGGACAAATCGGTACAGGCCGCGGAGGCTTCTCTGCGGTCCTTGGAACACACGACAAACACGGACCTTTCCGTCGCCTTCAATAACTGGGAGCTGGCCGAGGCTTTGGAAAAGGACAAACAGCGCCAGGTAGGACGCTCCGACGAGGAACTGCGCATCACGGAGCTGATGTACAATGAAGGAATGGGGGCTCAGATTGATCTGATCAACGCCCAAACGGAAAACCAGAGGGTGCGCACGGATTACCTGAATGCGATCAAGGGCATGTACTCGGCCCTGGTGGAACTGCGAAGGGTTGTGGGCGACTATTCCCCCAACGAGGACGGAACATGGAAGCAAGCTGTCATTAAATACGGGAAGGGTAAAGAAGTTAAAGTACAATAAAGAAGTTAAAGTACAATAAGGTACACAATTCGCGATTTGAAACCAATGACGAAAGGGGCTATGAAGTAGACCATGTCTGTTGGGTCGAGAACCTCGGTGACGATTTTGAGTGGTTTGACCGGGGTTTTTCGTGTCCCACTTCTCTGTAGGGAAGAAGGCTTTTTTATTCAGGCATGACTAACAAAACAGCGGATATT
The DNA here is from genome assembly GCA_031267575.1 of Synergistaceae bacterium. NCBI lineage: Bacteria > Thermotogati > Synergistota > Synergistia > Synergistales > Synergistaceae > Synergistaceae bacterium. The sequence goes on from JAIRYN010000056.1 coordinate 37,318, forward strand.
TGCGGATATTTAATGGCGTTGCCTGGAGGTGTTGTCTATAATGTGGTGTATTATGCGTTGTTTTACAGTTCGTTTTACAATAAAAGCGTTCGTTTATTTTCTGTGTGTATGTGTTGCGGCGCCTTGCATTGCTTGGGCGGAGCCGGAACGATACGATTTCCCGAACTTCAATCGAAAAGATAAATCTCTTGAATTTCTGCTTACCTCTCCTACCCAAGCCTCTATGTCGGCTTTGGCCGCCAATGCGCGACAAAACAAAGCCAAGCGCAACGAGGCTAAACAAAAAAGTATTGCCGCCTTGTTGCGGCAGTACAACAAAAAACTAGACGCTAACAAGGCTCACGATTACGCTGAGATCATTATACAAAACAGCGAGAAATTTGGTCAGGATCCTTTCATCATCGCGGCGGTGGTGGTCAACGAATCCTCGGCGAGACACGATGTCGTTTCTCGTGGGGGAGATTACGGTTTGATGCAGGTGCGCTGGCGCGTTCATCAGAAGACGATTAAAAAGAAGTATCCCCATATCGAAGAGGCAGAAGATATGCTCATTCCTGAAAACAACGTCTTGGTGGGAACGGAGATTTTTTCCAGCTATCACGCGACGGCCAACCAAGACGTGAGAAGCGCCATGATGTACTACAGCGCCGGGAATAAACGTTTGACCGATAAAGTCTTTGCCGTTCTCTCCCAACTCGAAAAATCCTATTTGGCCCATTTGAAAAAGATTTGATTTGAAAAAGATTTGATTTGAAATATAGTTGATTTGAAATATAGTTGAGCCGCATAAAGGTAGTTTGTGTGAGGTTCGCTTGCACTAAGGTGGAAGGGAGGACGCTATGATAGATTTCGGGAAGTACCACCTGTGTTTGAAAAAGCGGAAGAAGTCGGATTTTTTTACGAAAACACCCTGCGTGTTACGTCGCCTCACAGCAAAGGACAAAGACAGAGCTCTAGTTCTTCATCGCGCAATGGCATCGAAGGCAGAACCTGAATTGTTTGTGCCTGGTACGGACGGGGATTTTTTGTACATCCTCGAAGGAGGCGGCGTGGTGATAGGAGTTCAAGAGAAAAGCGGGCGCATCATCTGTATGCGGACCATGCTTTTCCAGCCTCGCGGTGACGAAAACCCGAACGAGGATGTGAATCTTTTGCCGCATCAGTTGAAACGGATGGCCTTTATCGACTACTGTATCGTTCACCGGGACTATCGAGGTAACAATCTCCAGTTTCTGACCTACTTCTACCTGGAGAACTCCTTGTGGGAGGATTATGACTACCTCTATACCACCGTCTCGCCGCGAAACGTCTTCAGTCTTCGCAACGTCATGAACTGCGGCTTTTACGCGTTTCAGCTCAAAGAGCGCTATGGAGGACATATGCGTTACCTTTTGCGCAAAGACTTGAAGCATAGTCCCTCTATTCGGATGAAACGGCACGAAAGCGCCTCTTTGCGAGACTACCCCGTTCAGCAGCGCATCATGAACAGCGGCAAGGTGGGCTATCGTTTGGTGCACCATGTGTCTGGACTGCGGATGCTGTTCGGCGCGATTGAAAAATAAGAAAAAAATAAGAAGAAAATAAGAAATGTAGGGGAGCGGACTTTCGGCTGTCTCCCTAACGAGGTTTGCACTTCTAAAACCTGTTCATGGAACGGAGTAATCAAGGATGTTGGAAACGCGAAAATTATTAAAGATGGGAAAATTGTTGTAGATCGGGACTACAACGGCGCTCGTGGAATATTTCTACGAGCTTTGCGAGATTCAGCTTTTTCTTTGACTGCATAGTCAAGGAAATACTATGCGAACTGTATCTACTACTTATAAGTAGGTATTAGTACGCTAAAAGGATCGGTTGTTGTAATATGGAGATTAGCAAGCCGATAAAATCCTCGGAATTGTATTTCTCGGATGGAACGTCACGTTCGTCTTTTGCGTGAGTTGCGACGCAGAGGGATCGCGAAAGCCTGGCTGGTGGGAGGAGTTGTTCGCGACTTCCTTCTGAACAAGAGCCCGGCAGATATTGATGTTGTCTGCGAGGAGTCCCAGGCGAAAACGATCATCGATAAACTCGGAGGTGCTGTGACGGGAAAGCCTCCTTTTTGCACCGTGAGTACGGTTTTGCCTATTCTCGACGAGAAAGGTTTTTCCCACAAATGGAACATCGAGATTACCCTTTTGACAGGGGGCTCCATTCAGAAGGACCTGGAACGCCGTGATTTTACGATCAACGCCATCGCGATGGACATCAATGGAAAAATGATTGATCCCTTCGATGGGGCCGCGGATATCCGTCGCCGTGTTCTCCGTCTTGTGCCCGCTTTGACGTTGCCCTACGAAGCCGACCCCATTCGCGTCGTGCGGCTGTTGCGCTTTGCCTGCGCACTGGATTTTAGCGTCGACTCCATGACGGAGCTTTTGACGAAAAATTTCATCCGAGAACACCGAGGCGTATTGGCAAACGTTCCCCAAGAGCGATATGGGAAAGAATTTTTGAAGGGTTTCGCGTCGCGCCCCCTGGATTTTTTGTTGTCCCTCGAGGACTACGAATTATTGCCGGTGGTCTTGCCAGAGGTAGAAGCCATGCGTGGGGTAGAACAACCCGCCATTTTCCACCCTGAGGGCGACGTGTTGGCGCACACCATTCGCGTGGTGGGCGAAGCCCAAAAGGAGATCCGAAAACATCCCGAAAAACGTGACGTCGTACTTGCTCTCGCTGCTTTATTGCACGACGTTGGTAAGCCGCGTTCCGCGCGACCTCATCCTAAATACGACCGCGCTTGCTTTTTCGGCCATGAGAAAACGGGAGAGCTAATGGTTTGGGATATTTTAAGCAAATGGAGCATTCCGGGAAAAATTACGGCTCAGGTTACCGCTCTTGTTCGGCATCACATGATTCCAGGGGGGAATTTCACGGAGCGCACCTGTGTGAAATTGATCCGCAAAATAGGGGCGGAGACCGCGGAACAATTGTTTACCCTGGCGCTCTGCGACGCTAGAGGCACGCTGGGCACGGGAGACAATATCCTGGTCGCTCGGGAGCTTTTTGCCCAAGTTCACGATAACCTTTATCGGGCACAAGACGCCTCTTTCAGACGGTGGCTTGACGGCAACGACGTCATGGATATCCTGAAAATTCAGCCCAGCCGCGAAGTCGGCCGAGTTCTGGAGGAGTTGGACGTCGCTGTTGGGGCAGGAGAGCTTCATAGCAGGGAAGAAGCCATCGAGTGGTTGAGACGGAAGTTCGGCCGAGAAACCAAAAGCGGACGTTGGGAAGGTTTGGAACGTTTGTCAGGGACGGAAACTCGCTTGTGAGGGGAAGTGGAATATTTCGGAATGTTTCAAAATATTTCTACGAGTTTTGCGAGATTCAGCTTTTTCTTTGGCTTTATAGTCGAAGAAATACTATGCGAAACGTATCTACTCGTTATGAGTAGGATTAGTACGCTGAAAGGATTGGCAATATCATGAATGATATTTTTTCCGCCAAGGTTTTCGAAAAAATTCAACCGATCATGAAGCGGATTTATGAGCATCCATTTAATATGGAGCTGGCCAAGGGAACACTTTCGAGGGATCGTTTTTGTTTTTACATGCAGCAGGATAGCCTTTACCTTCTCCACTTCGCCCGCGCTCTGGCCTTCGCGGGCAGTAGGTCCCTTCAGGAGCGAAGGATTAGCGCGCTTTTAACGGCGGCACAAGGCGCGCTCCTGGCTGAACGCGCCTTGCACGAATACTATTTCGCGGAGTTCGGGGTTACACGGAGCGCAAAGGAAAATAGGGCTTGTTTGGGTTATACGTCGCTCATTTTGTCGACGGTTTCATTAGGGTCGTTGGGAGAAGCGCTTGCTGTACTCTTGCCCTGTTTCTGGATTTACCGCGAGGTGGGCAACCATATCCTCCATATTGCTGCGTCTCCGAACCCCTACGACAAATGGATACAAATGTACTCCGACAAGGAATTTTCCGACGGGGTGGATCGTTTTATCGATCTAGTGGATATTGTAGCCGGCGAAGCCGCGGAGCAGGAACGGTTGCTCATGGAAGATCGCTTCATCACCGCATCACATTTCGAGTACTATTTCTGGGATGAGGCCTATCGCATGAAAATAATGGATTGCGCCAGCGACATTTGACCGCCGTGGGCGCGGCGCGAGAAACTCGGCCTTTACCATTCAAAATGGGCACCCAAATAGAACTTTCGGGCAAGGGGGTTTTCCATCATCTCTTTGGGGGTGCCGTTCAAGATGATCTGTCCGTCGTGGATCAAATAGGTTCGATCCGTGATAGAGAGGGTTTCTCGCACGTTGTGGTCAGTGAGTAGAACACCGAAGCCCTGCCCTTTCAGTTCCTGAATCATGGCCTGTATATCGCTCACGGCGATAGGGTCGATACCGCTAAAGGGTTCGTCCAGGAGAATGAAACGGGGACGCAGAGGCATGGCGCGGGCAATCTCCACTCTGCGGCGCTCTCCGCCTGAGAGCGCGTAGCCTTTTGTCTCAGCCACGTGGGTGACGCCGAACTGTGCTAGGAGATCATCCACCACGTCGTCTACCCCTATTTCCTCGCAAGCCAGCTCTAGGTTTTCCCGCACTGTCAGATTGCGAAAAACCGAGGACTCCTGGGGCAAATAGCCGATACCGCCCCTGGCGCGTCGGTATACGGACATGTCCGTAAGGTCCCGATCACCGATGGCAACTTTTCCGGCGTCCGGCCGCACCAAGCCCACAATCATATAAAAAGACGTGGTTTTCCCCGCACCGTTAGGACCCAAAAGACCTACGATCTCGCCCTCCTCCACATCGATGTTCACATCGCTCACCACAAGTCGATTTTTGTAACTTTTGCGGAGGCCCGACGCCGTGAGCTTGAGCGCCGCTATTCGATTCATTTCTCTTATTGTCTGTATTTCTTCCATCTCGCCCGCCATCTCGCCCGCCCTTCAGCCACCGTTTTGTTTACCATAAAGCGATGAGAAAGCCAACGGCTTCAGCCCTTGGATGAGAATCGCAACGCCGCCAACGGCGGCGTTTGTTTTGTATTTGGTTTCTTGCCATATGGTGAACCATAGGGTTGCGACGAAAACACGGTGATAATCTCTAGTACATCCTTGCCGTAGCATTGTGATTGAAACCCTTAATGTTTCAGATGCTTCACCTATGCTTAACAATCTATTCATAGTTACTATATTAACATAGATTTAATTATATTTCTATCGTACTGTTCACATCCTATTCATTGACGTTTCCGAGCCTTTCCTCGTTCAAATCGATGGTGATCCTCACGGGAGACGGATTTTCCGAGGTACCTTGTGGGGGAAAGCCTCCTATCGCCTCGATCCTGTTGTCGTCCAGAAAGTAGACGAGGGACTGGGCGGTGAGAACACGACTCTTCTGGACAGCCTTCACGTTTCCGTTCAAGACGGCGCTACCGCGCTCTACGGAGTAGACGGCGCTGTCTCCGTGGATATCCATCATCTCTCCGGCGGTGTTAGGGCGACCCTTCAGATGAACGCCGCCGCCGGCGGTCAATGTTGTTACAACGCCTTTCCAGAGAGTCCCCTGTAGGCTCTCAGCTGTAAAGGAGATGTTCGCCTCGTGATCCTCCAAGCGACGAACGGCAAGGGCTGAAAAGTCCGGTCCCTTCATATAGAATTTGTCCGCGTCGATCGAGATTTTTCCCAGGTCGCCCTTGACCCTTTTTTCCGCAATATAGGTGGGCGTTTGAGCGAAAAAAAGCGAAATAGACCCCGCCACGAGGTCGATCCATTGACCTTGCCAATCTCCAGAGGCCGCGATGCCCTCTGAAAAATGGATTTCCTTGTTTTTCACGTTGCCCGTACCCCGTTGCGCACGAACCATCAAGCCACCAGCCTGAATCTGAACATTGCCGATGGCCAGAAAATCGCCGCTCATGGAATCGAAGCGCATTCTGTCGGCTGAAAGCTGGGCTTTGTCAGGCATGGCCGCCGTTGCCGCTGAGGCGAACAGAAAGAAAATCCCTAGGGTTAGAAAAAATCGAAGCAAGCGCTCAAAGCCTTTCTGCTCGATTCTCACCTGGCAAGGGTTTTCGTAGGGGGTTTCAGGGGGGGCAGTGAAGCCACTTTTAACCAAACGGACTCCGCCCCCCTGAGCTTGAATGTTTACAAATCGGATTTTGCGCTTCATTTTGCTCACCTCGCAATCTTTTCCGCGGATTAAGATCGTTTCGCTGGGAACGCCGCGCAAACGGCCACGCCTGCCAACGTTACTGGGACGAACTGGGCCATATGAGTGAAAAGAGCCAAGGCCAGGGCCTCGTCAGGACCGATTCCGCTGCGCTTTAGAGCCGTCAGGGCGACGATCTCATAGACGCCAAAAGCTCCCGGAGAAGAGGGCAGCAACATACCCAATGCGCTAATGGCGAAGATGGAGAGGGTGGTACTCCAGGGCAACCCCAACTTGGCCACCGCGTTGATACCCAGGGTCATCTGGAGGCTGTAAAAAAACCATACCGCCAGAGAGGTGACGGAGAGCCAGGCAAGACGTCCCAGCGACATGTTTTCCAGGACTCCCATCAGGGCTTGAGAAACGAAACGATGAATCCTTCCGCGGCCGAAAAGCCCCGCAAATCCCTCCGCCCAAGACGGGCGCAGATGGAAGAGGGTCAAAATCCCCCAACCCACCGTCAGACACACCACAAAAAACACCACGGCTTTCCGCTCGCCCATGTTCCAGAGAAACCAGAGGCTTAAAAGCGCCAGCACGTTCACATCGAAAAAACGTTCCATGAACACGATACCCAAAGTTTTTTGAGGAGAGATTCCGTTGTCGCGCCCCAGCCAGACGGCTTTCGCCACCTCTCCGGCTTTGGCGGGCAGAACGTTGTTGATGGCCAGTCCTGCCAGGGTCGCGCGGAAGGTCGATCGAAAGGGCAAAGGGGGAACGGTCATGTACGACAGTCGCAACCCCATGACGGCGTAGGCCATGAAGGAGACGGCCAGTACACCCAACATCGGCGAAATCGGATAGCGCTTCAACACAGACAACAGGTCCGTAAAGGAGACGCCTCGAAAAGCGTAGATCAAGCACAACAAAGACAACCCGTATTTCGCGGCCATCCACAAAACGCGTTTCCAATTCCCGGCTCCATTTGGAAATTTCATAAACGCTACCAACCCCATTGATCGCAAAATGACCCGCAGGCGACGCGTCGAACAATGACAATAATAACGCGAACTAGAAACAACGCCCCTTGCCGCGGCCAATCTATTGTATCCTATGACGACACCGTGACACGATGGAAAGGACATAAAATTCGGTATACTTGTCGTGAGAAAACGAACTGTGAAAAAGCAAACTGAAAAAAGGGAGAATCGAAATTTTGGAGCAAACGAACAAACGCGACTCTGAAAAACCTAAAAAAATACCGGAGCATCTCACAGGAGACGTCTCTCCCTTTCTTCGAGACCTACAAGGCGCTCGGATATTGGGAATTAATCCGCCCGTTTACGACTTCGCCTGGTTTGACCTCTGGTCGAAACCTGTGGGGCTGCTGACCTTGCTTCATGCTCTGAGGCGGATGGGCTGTCAAGTGGATCTCATCGATTGTCTTTACGAGGGACGGACGAAGCCCCTGGACTTCGGGCGCTGGAGAGTGGAGCGGACACCCGTCGAAAAGCCCGAACCCTACGCGGACGCGAAAATTCCCCGCAACTACTACCGTTTTGGGCTGAACAGCGCGGCTCTCGAAAAACGCCTTGCCTCTTGCCCTAGACCGGACGCGATTTTTGTTACATCAGGAATGACTTACTGGTATCAGGGCGTTTTCGAGGTCGTGAAAAAAGCTAAGGCTGCCTTTCCCCACGCGCTAGTGGTGCTAGGCGGCCCTTACGCGCGTCTCTGCCCCGCCCACGCGGTCCAAAGCGGCGCGGACTTCATTCAAACTGAACCCTTTTCTTGGTCCTGGTGCCCACAGAAAACCTCTCCCGCACTGGATCTTTATGACGCGCCTTCCTACGGCGTTCTCATCACCTCCTGGGGATGTCCTATGGAGTGCGAGTACTGCGCGGCGCGAAAACTGTGGCAAGGGTTTAAACAGCGCGGCCTTGAAGACATTTTCGCCGATCTGGCTTCCCAGGTGTCCCTCCAGACCGTGACGGACATGGCGTTTTACGACGACGCCCTGCTGCTGAACAAAGAACATCATTTCTATCCCCTCTGCCGACACCTTCGCCAGCATTACCCCAACTTGCGCTTTCACACACCCAATGGACTCCATGTGGCGCAGCTGGACGACGAATGTTGCCGAACGCTTTTTCATACGGGGTTTCGCACCCTGCGCCTGAGCTTGGAGGGGACAGACGACTACACCGGTAAAGCTAGCTCCGGCAAAACGACGACATCGGAATACGCCCGCGCTGTGGAGTCTTTGAGTCGGGCAGGGTATGAGCGTGACGTGATCGAAACTTATATTCTCGTGGGGCTACCCGGACAAGACCTCACGCATGTTCGCGCCTCTATCGAGACGGTCAAAAAATTGGGAGGGCGTCCCAAACTGGCGGAGTTTTCCCCCATTCCCGGAACACCTCTTTACGAAAAATCCCTCGAGTTGACGCCCCAAATCGCGGACGAACCCCTGTTACACAATAACACTATCTATGCCCCCTACGTGGCGAGAACCTTGCCTCCTCGCGAGCTGCAAAACTTGAAAGACCTGGCGCGAGGTGCGGCTCACGAATAACCTAACTGTAGTACTCCATCTTGTCATGAACGACCACCAACGAGTTGAAATCCTCGATTTTGGGACGCGACACAGTGACCGGTTCCCGCACATGTTCGTAATTTACGTTGGTCCGTCTTATCACGGCTCCTTGTTCTTTGTGGCGCGTATAACCCTCCGTGTGGATGATCGTGTTGTTCGTGACAATCCTCATTTTGCCCACCTCCTTGGCACTGGATAACTGTCTTGATCTGTATTTTACAGCAACCGGACCACCTGTAAAGATATCTATAACCTCGTCCAGTATAAGTGATAGCAGTGATAGCTTGGAAGTAAAAATCTATACAGGCTTAACGGCGGGAATTGTTAGCCCAAGACGAGCGTCTACGCTCCCGATATTCAGCATAGTTGGTTACCCTATTTTCCCTAGTGCTTGATCTACTCTCTAGATTGACTCTCTAGCTACCGTTTGCCTCAAACAAAAATCCTGTTACGGTTAGGAGGGCCGCGTCGCCCTCCGTGATGCGCGTATCCTTGTCCGCCCACAGAATACGCGCTGGGGTGCAGGTACCATCGGAGTAAAAGTAAACGATCTCTGGCTCCAGACGCCATTCGTCCCCCTCCAGAGGGTGACGGATCTCCAGCGGTTTCCACTCCAGAGTGTATTTGGTGGGATCGAACTGGTCTTCTACTCGGGAGAGGGTCTCCACAAGAATATGCCCTCTGTCCGTCCTTTCGGCAACCTCCATCCGCAGCCTCACTCTGTGCCCGTCCAGGACTAAGTCAGTGATCTCCATGATGGTTTGTTGCAGGACACGAAGAGGAGGGTCATAGAAAAAAAAACGTTTAGGGAGCGCCATAGCGGCCATCATCGCTATGATCCCCACCACGAGCATGACCTCAATCAAAGTAAAGCCTGACCGAACGGACAGGCTTTTATACAGACCTCTATGCCGGGTCGTGGTTGGTGATATCCGCATCCCAGCCTTCCCCGCCCTCCTCGCTGTCGCGAGCCGTCGAGAGGACATCGTAGGCGCCCCGTTCGCCCGGACAGCGATAAATGAAGGGATTCCCCCAGGGGTCATCGGGAATACTCTTCATATAGGGTTCGGGTGGATATCTTTTGGGGACGGGGGCGATGGTGGGCTTCCTGATCAAGGAGTCGAGGCCCTGCTGGGTTGTCGGATAAACGCCATTATGCAGACGGTACATCTCCAGAGACGAGACGATGCTTTCGATCTGGGTTTTCGTGGTTGTGCGCCGGGCCTCTTCCATGCGGGCCAAGACGTTAGGGGTGACGACCGCCGCCAACAGCCCCATGATAACCACCACCACCATGATTTCAATCAACGTGAAACCTTTGCGTTTTTCGAGCTTCCAATTTTTTTCTTCTTGTTTTTCCTTTTTCGATACGACCATAGAATGCAATCTCCTTTCGCTTATTTCGCTTATTTCGCTTATTTCGCTTATTTCGCTTATTTTATTTTTCAATCCGAAGTTTTAAAGTTTATCCGATATTGGTGTTGTTATCAATGAATCAACGAATCAACGAACCAACGCTCGACGTCATTCCGACGAGCCAGAAACAGCACGTTGTCCAGAGTACTGTCTTTGTATTTTTTGTATTTCCTGTTGCTTTATTATCCGTCATTCCAAACCTCCGAGACGACAAATTCAAGATACTCGACCATTATTTGACCATGCTGGAGAGGTCGAAGATGGGCAGCAAAATCGCTACCACTATAAAACCCACTGATATACCCAGCGTTAACACCATCGCCGGTTCCATCAGCGTCGCGATGCGCTCCATTTGACTCTGAGCGATTTCCCAGTTGTTCTGCCCCACGTTACTCAAGGCCTCAACCAGGTCGCCTCCCATTTCCCCCACGCGAATCACATACACGACCTCCTCGGGAAAACCCGTTTTTTCCAGCGCCTTATCAAAACGATGCCCCGCTTTGACCAAGTCAGCGATGTCCAGCCATCGCTGTGGTTTGGCATCCATGGATGAAGCCATCCGTAAACCCTGTACTAGGGGAATCCCCGATTTCAAGAGCGTGGCGAGGTGCGTCATGATCAGAGAAATCATCAACCGCTCGCGGAGACCACTCATGAAAGGAACGTGGAACTTCTTGCCGCGGCGCTTCATGATCAGCCAAAAGACAAAGAGGGCGATCAAGATAGGCAACCCGAAGGTATTGACGAAGTCCGCCAGCGTGAGTAGGATCCGCGTGGGTAACGGCAGGGCTTTGCCCATATCCGAGAACAGTACCGAGATCTTCGGAACCACATAGCTCAAAAGAAAGCTGACAACCCCGACGCCCACTACAATCATGACGATGGGATAGGTCATGGCGCTTTTGATTTTGCGCTGTAAGGTCTCCTCCATCCGAAACTGTTCGGCGGTCTGCTCCAGGACCGCGATCAGGGAGCCGCTCTGCTCACCCGACTCCACCACGCGCCATAGGGTCTCCCGGAAAGCTCCACTCTCGGCCAAGGCGACGTGGAACTTTTTCCCGCCCTCCACAGCGCTGAGCAACGCGCCAAAGGCCGCGCTGACCCGTTTGTCACGGCTCTGCTTGCCCAGGATTTTCAAAGAATCGGCTAAGGGCAGGCCAGACCTCAGGTACGACGCCAAGGAACGGCAAAACAAAATATGAGATTCTAGAGGCATCAACTTGGCTTTTTGTCGAGCGACCTTCTCCTCAGCTTGAGAGATGTCGACAACCACAACACCCCGCTCCGTTAGGCGCTCCACAGCTTGAATAGAGGAGGAAGCCTCCAGGATACCCTTCGTCTGTTTTCCCTTGCCGTCATAACCTGAGTAATTGAAATGCGGCATCCCCTCAAACCCCTTTTATTTTTATTATTTTTTATTCTTTTTTATTCTTCTCCTGCCACTCGTGTCAGCTCCTCTGGGGAAGTCTTTCCGCTGCTCACCGCGTCAAGGCCGATCTCCCAAAGGGTTTTGAAATTTCGTCCCCGGGCTATATCTCGCAACTTGGAGGCTGGAACTCCCGCGGAAACCGCCTCTTGGATTTCTTCATTGAGCACGAACTGTTCGTAGAGGCCCAAACGACCTCGGTATCCCGTGTTATTGCACTGAGGACAGCCCGCGGGTTCGTAGGCCATCGTCACGCCTTGACGAGCCATCATCACCGGAGGGTTGACCGGCCGGCGGCAATGGGGGCAAAGACGCCGCGCCAGCCGTTGAGCCACCGTTCCAATGATGCAGCTGGCGGCCAGGTAAGGTTCTACACCCATGTCCACCAAGCGGATCACCGCTCCGATGGAGTCGTTGGTGTGCAGCGTCGAGAGCACCAAGTGACCCGTCAGAGAGGCTTGAACTCCAATATGGGCCGTCTCAAAATCCCGCATCTCTCCGATCATGACGATGTCCGGGTCTTGACGCAGAATGGAGCGCAAGGCCGAAGCAAAGGTTACCCCTGCCTTTTCGTTTACTTGAATCTGAGCCACGCCGGGAAGAGAGTACTCTATGGGATCTTCCACCGTGATGATGTTCACCTGGGGCTTGGCGAGGGCCTGAAGGATGGCGTAAAGGCTTGTGGTCTTTCCCGATCCCGTGGGTCCGGTGAAGAGGATCATGCCGTGGGGTCGATAAATCAGGCTCTCCATCACCTCACGCTCGTTTTTTTCCATACCCAGGTCTTCCAGGGTGAGAAGCCCATACCCCTTGTCCAGCATACGCATCGCCAAGCGCTCGCCGTGCTGAGTGGGAATGAGCCCCACGCGAATATCCACAGCCCGGTCCCCCAACGTGATCCCGATGCGTCCGTCCTGGGGAGCCATGTGCTCGGCGATGTCCATCTTCGCCATAACTTTAATGCGGCTGGTGAGAGGGGCCTGGTGGGTTCGCGGCAGGCGGAGCCGGTCCTGGAGCACCCCGTCCACCCGGAAGCGGATCAATACTTCGTCCTCGTAGGGCTCTACGTGAATATCGGTGGCCCGCTGCTTCAAGGCGTCCACAAAAAGCCCGTTCACCAAGCGTATGACCGGCACGTCCACCGAGTCGCTCAAGACATCTTCCCGACTGAGGTCGTCGATGTCCTCGATGCCCTCCATATTTTTGGCGGCCTCGTCAGTGGCCACGCTGCGGATGTCGTAAAGGGTGTGCAATAGGTCCGAGATGTCCTTGTCCGGGTGCAATTCGAGATCAATAGGCAATCCCATGGCCACGCCCAGCATTTGAGCTTTCGTGTAGGCGTCCAGAGATACTGCCCCAACGATCAATACCCCATCTTCTACCCGGAGGGGCACGATTTTCGCGGAACGGAGAATGTCGAGTCCCATAGACTCAGGAAGTAACTCGACGACGGACTTGGCTTCGGGTAACGCCGAAACGATTTGTTTCTCTTCAGTTTTTCTTTCAGTTTTCCCTTCAGTTTTCCCTTCCGTTTCTCCGCCCTTTGCTTCTTCTTTCTCCAACGAAAGTTCTGGGGTTTCGGGCAGCCGCGCTATTGCTTCCTGGTTTGAAGTCATCTTTACTGCGCTTTACGACTTTTCTCGTACAGTTCTCTGAAACGCCTGTCCACTTCCGTCTCCACGGGGCTCATTTCCGGCCGAGTCTGGCCGAAATCCGATTCGAGGTTGGCGGCTTGGTTTGTCACCTTACGCATTTGTTTGGTATCGCGTATGATCTGGGGCGTCAGAAAGATGATGAAATCGATCTTCTCTCGCTCTTTTGACACCTTCTGGAACAGGCTCCCCACCAGCGGGATGTAGGAAAGTCCCGGCACCCGTCGCCTCAGGGCTTTCTCCGTCTCTTTTACGATGCCCCCTAAGATGATGGTCTCCCCGTCCTCTACAACCACCGAGGTTTTTACCTGGCGTTTGGCCGTCACGGGTGTCACAGAACCGGCAGCGGTGAGTACATCCTCCGTCGTCTGCTCGATGTCCAGTGCCACCACGTTGCCGCTGCGGATATGGGGTGTAACGGTCAAAGTCAACCCCGTGTCTTTGTAATCGTAGTTCTGTTGCATGGCGCTGGGGTTCGAGAGGTCCGAGGTCGAGCCCTTCAAAACGGGGATAACCTGCCCTACCTGGAATGAGCTTTCTTTGTTGTCGGTGCACATCAGACGCGGCACCGACAACACATTGACGGCGTCGTATTTTTTCAGCATTTCGATGGTCGCGTAGACTAGGGCCAAGGGCTCGTAGTTGGTCACAGTGTAAGTGGATCCGTTGCGGTCAAGAAGCTGCTCGCTACGGGAGAGTTCGTTAAACCACTCCATAAATTGGCTGGGGATGGCGGCCTCGCCCAATTGTCCCATGCCGCCCATCATGAAGTTGTCCCAGATCTGTCCGCCCATAATGGACCAGTCGATACCCGCTCTATCCAGATTGGTCACGTTGACCTCCGCCAAGAAGCCGCGGATCAAGACTTGCTTAGGCTGAATGTCGATCTCGTTCAGAATTTTTTCGAGAGCGTCGTACTGACGCTGGGTGGACGCGAAAATCAGGCTGTTGGTGGTCACGTCGGGCACCACGATGGCTGGAAAGTTGCCGTCTTGATTGGGCTGCAACATGGCGGACGCCGCCAGCACCTTGCTGATTTGCTCAGCTGCCGCCGTGGCGTCGATATTTTGGAGCTTGTAAATGTGAAAATCCCCCTGTTGGCGGTCCACGTCCAACTCTTTGATGATCTTGGCAGCCTCCGCGATGACGTTGGGTTCCGCCACGACGATGATCTGCCGACTGTTCTGGTCGGGAACGGCGGCGAGGCCTCGGAGGAGCCCTCCCGCCTGGGCGATGGCGTTGAGCTGGTTGGCGATAACCGCTGGGTCACCAAAGCTCAGGAAAAAAACTCGACTGGTCTTGGCGCTGGAGGGAATATCTAACCTGCGGATGAGTTCCACGGCCTTGCTGACGTCTGTGGCTCGCCCTTGCAGTACAATATCCCGGCCGTTGCCCACGGGGAGCACGATGACAGACTGCCCGAAAGCCTGTTGCAGTGCCTGGATCACAAAATCCGCCACAATATAGTCTAGAGGAACGATGTGGGTGACGCTTTCCTCGCCTTGGCCGGGACTGCCTTTACCTCTTCCCACATGGGAAGAGGTACTGACGCCTCCCTGTACCAGTTTGTCGTAGCTGCCCATGTTCTGTAAAGCCCAGCCCTGGGTCTGCAAGATGGACAAGAAAATTTGGCGCGCGTCGCGAAGGCTGGAGGGAGTGGGAGAGATAACGGAGATTTTCCCGGAGATGGTTGGCGGGACAACGACATTCCTCTGCATGAGTTCTGACATGAAACGCACAAACCTCACGAGCTCAATGTCTGTAAAATTAAACTGGACCATGCCGGCCCGGCGCATAGCTTGAGCCGCCGCGATCAGGGCCTGCTCGTCCTGCTCCAACCGCGCACCAGGAGTAGAGATTCCGTCCGCGGCCCACGCTATGGAAAAACGCGGTACGGGCAAAAGAATGGTTGACACAAAGATACTTAAAACAAAGATGATTAAAGTCGTAAACATGCAGAGGAGCGCTCCGCAAAATTTCCTCAAAATCATTCACCTTCTCGAATCGAAATCGTAGGATCACGCAAACTCTTTATAGGGTATAGGGACCTCAGTGTACCCGTTTCCCTTCATCCTATTGCGCCTATTGCGTTCCCGGCAGGTAAAGAACCATCTTTCGGTCCTGATACTCCACGGTGAGCCTTCGGAATGTCAACTCCAGTCCATCGACAACAGGAACGGAGTCGGTATCCACACTCCATTTTACACCGTCTTTTTCTCCGCTGTCGGACATGTCTTCTTTCGTCAAAAAATCGAGGCGCACTTTCTGGGCCTCGTTCATCAGTTCTTGTTCCATCTTGACCTCGGCCAACGTGCGGAAGGACAAGGTAAGCAGCTTGAATCCGGCCGCGGTCACAAGCCCAATGATCGCCACTGCTACCATCACCTCGATCAGCGTGAAGCCGTCGCGGCATCCGTTACCGAACGGCATATCGCAGAGAGGTATTTGTGCCGTTGCGTAGAATCTCAACGTCGAATCGGTCGTTGTTCATCAGCGAAGACATGGAGTTAGTGATGTCCATCATGTTCTGGAAGCGGATGCCGTTGATGGAGCGGATCACGTCTCCTCTCTGTACCCCCAACTGGGCCAGGATACTGTCTCTGTTGATCCACTGAACCTGTAACCCCTGCTCTCCCTCCGCAGGACGAATACGAACGTTCCTCAGCTCTTCAAAGGGGTTCTCCATCAGCCGATTGACCATATCCCGGTTGATTTCGCCGTTGACCCCTTTCGTCGGATCGGCGGCAAGCACCTGCTGTCCTAGGTTCCCCTTCGCTGATCGCACTGTGGTTAGAGAGGGAGCCGGCAAGGCCGCCAGCCCTTCCTTGCTATAGCTCAAATCCTTGACCACGCGTTCCTCGCCTTTTAAGAAAATCGCCTGGCGGTAGGTCACTTCTTCCAATCTGTAAACATCGAAGCTCTCGCGGAGCAAAATCATATGTTGTTTCCCCTGGTCTTCCAACAAAACGCCGGTGCCAGGCATGGTCCACCGCACCACGGCCGTCGCCAGAGAACCCGTGATCGGAGGAGGCGCGTTCTCCTCTTTCTCTTCTTCCATCGCCTCTAGGTCCGGCAAAACCATGGGCGTGACTTTGAAGGGATTGCTATTCAAAAAAGCGGTCATATTTGACATATCGGAGTCCTGTGCCGCCGCGAAGGCGGCGGAAGAAGCGGAAAGGGGACGGTTGCTCCGATTAGCGCCATCTAGCCAGACCCCCAGACAAACCATACCGAACCATCCTAGCACGAGCCCTATCAAAGCCGGCAGTGCCCACGTCCAAAGCCGGTAATAAACCCCTCCTTCGGAGCGAACTACGGCAGGCAATGGCTTTTCGCCACTTTTGCTCGGCATCGGCTTCGCCATTTTTCTGAACCCCGCAACGAGAAATCGCGCCGCGTTTTTTATTTTCATGGTCTTCTTTTCCTTTCTATACTTTATTATTCCATTGTTCTCTTTATTATTCTCTTGATTATTTTTTTCTGCTTAATTGACTGCCCTACGAAGAAGCCAGCGTCCCGGAGACTCTTGCCGTAGAGGCAGTAAATTCCCCAAAGCGGGCATTTCTTGTTCAAAGGACTCCGACTTGACGTCGATTGTCACATCTGCCCAACGAATAGGAGGATAGGCGGAGGAAGCGATGAGCAGAGTTCCGTTCATCGAAAGTTCCCCGTTGCTGCGCAACCCTTCCAGAAGGACCCCCTGGGCGCTGATAGAAACCATCACGCGGCCATTGCCAATCGTGACACCAGGGATCTTTCTGAGTGGAGTCACGGCCACGTCTCCCAAGACGCCGCCGGTAAAGGAAATCCGGCAGGTGGGGGCCATGTTCAACAAAGACGCCGCCAAGTCCGGAACGATCATCAAGGTTCTAATGGAGCCATCCATCACTCCCATAAAATTGCGGACGCTCAGATCCTCCACCACAAATCCCCCCGGCGCGTCCCCCACGAAGGAGTAGGTGACGGAAAGCTGCAACCTCCGGATCGTCGCCAACAAAAGGCTCTCTCCCACTTGTTTCCAGGGCATAAAAAACCACATGGCCATACCGGCTCCAGCAATTAGCAGAAGTCCCTTCAAAAGAAATTTTATCGTTTTCATTCTGTCAAAACCTCTCGACGAAAAATACCCTTCATGCCTCCGTCCCAATGACGGCGTACAAGGAGAAAAGACGTTCTTCCCCCGCTGGGAGGGCGCGGATTTCCGCGGAGATGACCCGAATGCCTCGGGCAGCAAGAGCGCGCACGATCTCCGTCATTTCCTCCGCGTAAAGGCGGTTGATCTCCACGGTACATCTTCTGCCGTCGGGGGCGGGGGCGATTCTGGTGACACGGCTACCCAGTTCGACCTGAGCGGAAACCCGTGTGAAGGTCGTCATCACGTCCACCGCGTTCGTGTTCACGTCGGAGGGATCGGAGGCGAGACTCTTATACTCCGCGGCCAATTGCGAAAGGGTTTGATAACGGGTTTCTTGTTGGGTCAGGGATAAAGACGCGTTTTTAGACATATCGGAAAACCAGCTTGCGGCAATCCAGCTTGCGGCAGCGCAAAAGGTCACCACAAGAAAACGCGCAGAACCGTTTACCTCTCCCCGGATGATGGAGCGTATTTTGTTGAAATTCAGATCGAAATTCATCGCCACGCCCGCTTCACCACCTTACGCTCAAATCGAATCGATACCCCACGCCCGGTGCGGTCTGTAGATTGGCCAATTGGGCGACGCTTGCCCGCGCGGTCCATGCCCGCCAAAAATCTTGGGCCGCTTCCATGCTCGGTGCGGAACCCGTGTAGTCGACCCCTTCTAAATTATAGCGCGCGAAGTCTAAAGTCACGTCCATACTGGGGTCTTGTTCGAAGATCGCGCCCAAATCGGTGAATACCTCGTTGAGCAGACGCCCTTCGGAGGAGCCGCCTCGAAGCTCCGCCACCTTGACAATGGCCAGGTTCAACGGGTCGGGAATCCGCCCTGTCCTCAATGGGTCAAAAGTCGAACGATAAAGTTCTGAAGAACGGTCGCGCAATTCCACCACGCTTCTCCGGGTTTCGTAATAACGCAAAACGTTCCCCCCCAAGACAAAGAGTCCCATGAGCAAAAGCCAGGACGCCACGCGAGAAAGGGCACTCACGGTTCGCTCCAGTACGAGCGCGCTGTCCAGGGCGCTTCGGGAGAGGTTCACCTCGCCAATCCAGGGGTACAGGTCAAGGCTTTTTTTGACGATCTCCGACAGACTGGCTATTTCGGGTCGGGTCGCGTCCAAGGTGAATGTATTCCCTATCTCTTCCTCTTTGGACTTGCAGTAGGCCTCGTACCAGGCAAGTTCCGATTCCTCGCTGGCCCGCTTCCGCGACTTCCAGCGGTAGAGAACGGGAACCCCGCCCCGCCAAAGCATGGAGCAGATATTTTCCTCGTCCAGCCAAAACGTCGCCCCTTCTCCCTCCACTTGGGAGACCAAGGGCAGAGGCGCGGGCCAAACCCGGTTTTCCACTTGGATCGGCGCTCTCACGCTTTCCAAATCCGCAGAGGGAACGAACCAGGCTACTCCGCTGCTGCTCCTCGAGGTCTTGTCCAGAAGCGAGGGGAAAAGCTCCATTTCCCCGACCGAGGCATAAGGCAGAACCTGCAACTTCAGCGCCTCTCGAATGCGAAAGACGTTATTAAAAGGAAAGGCAAAAGGAAAAATCGCCACCGATTTTAACGGGGCCAATGTCACGGTATACTTGACGCGTTTCGGCGTGGAGAACGACGGAATCCTATTAGCCGTCTCCGCGGTTACGCGAAAAAAATCGGCATTTTCATAAAACAGCACTCGAACTCCTCCTACATTTTACAATATTTCACGTGTAAATATTCCAAATTTCACGTAAATATTCCAAGCTCATGGCTCTATTTAGGATTCTTCCTATTAAAACTCTTCCCAACGGAATTAAGACTCTTCCCAACGGACGACCTTACCGGCCGTTTTGTCGAAGATAACGTTGAAACTCGTTCCTCCTCCAGTTTCCTCCAGGATTTCGATCTTGATCATGAAATATCGACTTTTGAAAGCCGTCAAGTTCATGAGGGTCGTCACGGCCTTGGCGGGAAAGCCTGGAATCCGGCGAAGGTCGGCCGTCCCCTTCAATGCCTCCTGTTCGCGGTAATCCGCGATTTTTTCGGCCAACGACCTATCCAGTCCGGGGAGAATCTCCATGACGTGCACGGGAGCCACGTTCAAGTTGATTTTTCCGTCTCCCCAGAGGGTGCAGTAATCCGCCAACCCCTGCTTCTCAGATCCCCCGTACAGGATCTCAGGGGTGATTTCCTTCAGGCCCAGAAGCTCCGATAGATCCAGAAGGGAACGATTGAGATAGGTTTCCTGCTCCGCCCCGCCCATGCGGGGCCTGGCGTTTTTGTCAAGGAAGTCCAGAACCCGGTCAGTCAGCTCTCGGTGCTCCAGCTTCGTCCATAGATCTTCCCAGGTTTGGCGCAGCTCGTTGCGAAGCGTATTGCCATCGGGTAGGAAAAGATGCCTGATGGGGATCTTGTCGTCCAAAGGAAGCACCTGAACCACCCAGGTTCCCTGGTCTCCGGCGGGCAAGAAAAAGGGTTTGAACCAGTCGAGCCGTAAAGAATCGTAGTTGACCAGAGTATTGGCCTTGATCCCCGCCACGATGGAGAGGGTCAGGACCTGAGCCATACTCCGGTTCGCCAAGGAGACTTTTTCACGCAAGGCGTTCTTCACCTGTAAACGGGTAAACCACGCGAAAGAAGTAGCGCAGGATATGAAAAGAACCCCCAACAGCAATACGGACACCAGAACAAAGCCGCGCCGTTGTCTTGTCTTGAAAAAAGAAGGCTTTTTATTGGGGAAAACCGAACACATATTCGACTTGCTCCTCCCCTCGCGTAAGCGAAAACTTCATACCTCGGGGCAGCCCGCCCTCATAGCTGTCGCTCCATTCCGGCGGCTCCAGTACGGACAGGTTCAACTCCGTGATATAGGGAGCGATCAACTGTCCATCCTCTTCCTTCAGTTTCTCGTATTCCACGTTCTCGGGCAGGGTTCCTGGTAGAAGCCAGCGATAAAGGCCGGAAACGCGGTCCTCGTTCATGACGGATCGTTGGATCAGTCGATAGACCAAGCTACCGGCCGCCAGGTTCTGTTTCGCGGGGGTGGCACTGGCGATGATCAAGGTGTCATCTTCTCCTCCTCCCAAACGCTGGTGATCGATCACTCGGACCACCGTTGGGGTGAGGCGCAAGCCAGCCATCACGTCCTGAGCTATAAAAGCGGCAGTACGGCGCAGGGCGGTTTCGTTGGAATAAGCCACCTCCGTCTCCGTGATTTGACGGATTGCGTAAACCACCGGGGCCAGGGCCAAAGACGCGATCAACCCCGTCAAGGCGACGGCTATGAGAACTTCTATAAGTGTAAAAGCAGAGTTCGATCGCATTCGGTTAAAATCGCATTCGGTTAAAAAGGATCAATGCCCTCCTCGGGCACGGGCTCGACAATCCTCATTCCTCCGGAGCTGTGCAGCGGAACTAAGATGAGCGCGCTGACCACATTTCCCAAGCTGTCTATAGCATCCTGTTGAACTCCCAGCCGATAGGAACCCGGCTTCAAGTAACTTGCCAGGGCTCTGAGAATGTCCACCTGCTGAAGACGTTGGGACCAGTCGAGCAAAACGCGAAGTTCCTCAGAGTGAGGTTCCTGTAAAAAATACTGCCACAACAATTTGAAGCCCTCGAACACCGTCTGGGGGTTCTGAGTTCTTTCTCCCTCTCGAAGGTAAAAATACCCTAAGTTTTTCTGGGCCTCGTCGTGGACCATAAAGTGTTGAGAAGCCCTTTCCAAAAGGCCCCGCTGGACGGAAGCATTGCGAGAGTTCGAGGCTTCTCGGATCATTCTATCGCCCACCATACCGTCGGCCAAATAATAGAGGCTTCCCAGGCTGGCTGTCAGCAAGACCATGCCACAGACCCGGGATAAGCTCCCCAAAGAAAAGATCTTTCGGGGCATCAGGGCCGCCGCCATGTCCCGATTAGACAGCGCGAACCCTAAAGAAAGCCACAGGATGTTTTCGATGCGATGGAAGGGTCGAGTCCACAGAGCGTTACAGGAGATTAGCGTAACGAGGGCGCAGGCCCAGATGACCTCCAGGTCCGCGTGCTCCCTGCGCCGCAACGCCGTGAAGAGGAGGGCAGCCCACAGTCCCCACATCGCCAAAAGGAGAACGCCCCCCGGAATCCCACCCTCGCAGAACCACTGCAAAAATTCGTTGTGAGCCCAGTGGGTGTATTGCCACAGTTTATCGGGATAATGCGTGAACATCTCTCGCTGGGCTTCGAGGTAGTGCCATTTGTACTGGCCGATGCCCACACCGGAAAAAGGTTGCATATTGAACATGGTGACCGACGTGGCCCAAATGCCGTCTCGCCCACCAAAGGTCTCCATGTTCTTGAACATATCGAATATTTTAGCCACCAATTCCGTGGCGCGTCCAGAATTGACCGCGAAAACGACGACCAAAATCAGTAAAAAAGCGATGCCTACGTGCCCTAGGCGTTTAACATAGCCACTCCCGAACTGGCGCAAGGTGATGAAGCTCAGGACCATCAGGGCGACGGTTAGAGAAACCAGAGCAGAACGGCTGGTGCTGTTCAAAAGACCCCACATATTGATGCACATAAGTAGAATATTGAGAAGCGTCACGACGGGGTGGCGCTTTTTGCCTGAAGGGGTTGTGGCGTAGGCTATGTAAAGGTAGATGGAGCTCATGACGCAAATAGCCATCCATAACCCGAACATGTTTTGTTGTCCCGTGTTACCGATGTAGTTGCCGGGGGTAGGAAGAATCAGGTTGGAGATCCCATTGAGGTTGCGGATCTGGAGTTCCGCGAACACCACATTGATCGCGGCGTTGATGTTAGCGAGCCACAGCAGCGGGCGCAACGTCCGACTGGGAAAGGAGTTCCACGAGATGACATAAAAGGCCCACACGGCAGAGAAACAGATGAGTTCCTGGATGAAACTGGACTTTGAGGAAATGGAGACCCATGTAGATTGCATCATCGAATAGGCCAAAAGACCCAGCCAGATCGTTCCGAAGAGATCGACCTTGAAATTCACATGTTCCCTGCCGTGGTACGTGAGGCGAGCGCCGGCCACGATCAGAGCCATCCCCACGGGTACTCCCGCCACGACCCACTTGATCAAATGGAGGGTGTCGTACCAATATACGCCCGAATAAACCAGATTCGGAAGCGTTAGGGAGATAATCCACAGAGGCGCCAAGATCATAGGCGGGACAAGAGGAAACGACTTGCTGGAAGGCAGATTGGAAACCGGTTTGAGAGGCGGGGTGTTTTCTTGTTTTTTGAATATTTTTCTTTCCAGTTTTGAGATTGCCACAAAATCACGACCTTTCACGTTCGCCTAACGTTCGCCACAACCCTGCTTCATTTCAATTTTAGCGAACGTCGAACATCTTAGCATAAAATGAAGATTGCCGAGAAGCTGCTCTCCTGCCTCCGTCATTTAGCCGATGTCGTGTATGTTCCCTCTGGCAGTATACGCAGTATATAATGTTATTTAAGAATAAAATGTCATTGAAGAATAAATCGAAGAAATAATATTGAAGAATAAATCGAAGAATAAATTGATTTTGGCGTTCGATGAAATTATCTTGAAATGATGGGGTGCTGGTTTGACGAAGCTGTTGGCTCTGGTAAAAAAAGAAGGACTTCAGATCGTCCGCGACCCGAGCAGTATTTTGATCGCCTTCGTGTTGCCTATGGTACTTCTTTTTTTGTTTGGGTATGGTTTATCGCTGGATGTCAAAGATATCCGCCTAGGTATCGCTCTGGAGGATCAGGGATGGGAAGCCCGCGACCTAATGATGGCCTTTTGGGGCAGCCCCCGCTTTAGCCCTGTTGTGGCCTTGACCCGGCAGGAGCTTTTTCCCTTATTAGCCACAGATGAGCTGAATGGTGTCTTGGTGATTCCCAGCGGGTTCTCCGCGGCATGGCTCTCCTCGGGGTCTCACGCCGCCGTTTTATATTTAGCCACGGACGGGATCTTCCCTAATCTCGCCGCGTTGATTCAAAATTACAGTGTCGGGGTCGTCTCCGGATGGGCTGGCGGGGAAGGACTCGTCACCTTGACGCCCCACTTTTGGTATAACAGCGAGATAGAGAGCCGTTATTCCATCCTGCCGGGAATCATGGCGATTATCATGGCCCTCATCGGCACAATGCTGACTTCTCTGGTGGTGGCCCGAGAGTGGGAGCGGGGCACGATGGAAGTTCTCCTTTCCACGCCCTTAAGTCCTTTCGAGATCCTTCTGGGAAAGCTGATTCCCTATTATCTGCTGGCGATGTTTTCGACGTTCTTTTCTCTGGGCGTCGCTGTAAGCCTCTTCAATATTCCCTTCCGAGGATCCTTTTTTATGCTTTTCTGTGTGGCTTCCCTTTTTATGCTCGCGGCTCTGGGGTAAGGGTTGATCATCTCAACCTACACAAAAAACCAGTATCTCGCTTCTTTCGCCGCGTTGTTGTCCGCGTTCCTTCCGGCGGCGCTGCTGTCGGGATTTGTTTTCGAGATCGACGCCATGCCTTTGCCTCAAAGGATCATCGCCGCGGTTCTGCCAGCTCGTTACTTGGTGACCTGTCTGCACACCCTCTTTCTTGCGGGGGACACTAAAGGCGTGCTCTTGCCCAACATGCTGAAGCTGGCGGCACTCGGAGCGCTCTTTCTGGGGTTCACCCTACGACATACTCCGAAGCGGTTGGCTTGACGCTATGGCTTCGCTTCGTGACTCATTTCGCCGCGTCATCACCTTGACGATGAAAGAGTCATGGGTCGTCATGCTGGACAAAAAGACTCGATTCCAGTTATTCCTGCCTCCTCTCGTCATGCTTTTTGTCTTCAGCTTCGCCATCACGATGGAGGTGAAAAACGCTTCTCTGGCGGTGTTAAACCGCGATTCCGGAGACCTGGGCCGTCAATTCGTCTCATATTTTTCCTCCGGTCCCACCTTTACCCGCGTCTTCGAGTTGAAAAGTGTTCAGGAAATCCGGCCGACGTTGGAAAATCAACAGGCCTTGCTGGTCCTCCACATCCCAGAAGATTTTTCGGCGAAACTTTTATTGGGACACCCGATTTCCGTACAAACTCTCCTGGACGGCAGAAAAGTCAACGCGGCCCAGATCGCCAACGGTTACGCCAATACCATCGCTCAGCGGTTCGAGTGGGATTTGCGCTTCGAATGGGGTCTAATAAAAGAACCCCTTTCTTCCGGTCCTCCACTGGAGGTACTCACACGGTATTGGTTCAACCCGAACCAGTCATTTCTGTGGTTCAACCTGCCGGTGCTGCTGGTGTTGCTGACCCAGATGATCGCCTTGATCGTGTCGGGAATGAGCGTCGCCAGGGAGCGGGAGCTGGGGACCTTCGAACAACTGCTAGTTTCCCCCCTTTCCTCGGTGGAGATCGTCATCGGAAAGGCATCCCCCGCCGTCTTTCTGGCGTTTTGCGAGGGCATCGTCATTCACGGCATCGCCCGGACAGTGTTTGGTGTCCCTTTCACAGGCAGTCTCTTACTTCTGGCGTTTTCTCTCTGGCTTTTCATTTTATCGGTGACGGGAGTGGGACTTTTCATCTCATCCATCTGCGACACGCAACAACAGGCATTCCTGGGCTGCTTCGCCTACATGGTGCCGGCGGTGCTACTTTCGGGATTTGTGGCACCCATCGAGAACATGCCCCGCTTTTTACAACTCTTGACATTGTTGAATCCCGCGAGACACATCATCAGGACCTCCTTGGGGATTTATTTAAAAGATTTATCTCTGTCAGCCATCCTGGAGGAAATCTTATGGCTCGGTGGCATAGCCGGGGTAACGCTGCTCTTTGCGGCGTGGTTCTTCAAGAAGAAAACGCGGTAAGCGATCATAAGGGAGCGGCAATGCATGAAGAAAATTTTGTTCGTTTTGATTTTGCTCGGCGTCGGATTAGGATGGATTTTTTACCGGGAGGGGATATTGGTTTTTTACGCTCCCTCCCCCAATAAGGAGTTGAAGCTCTTCGGAAACGTGGAGATCCGTCGAGTACTTTTGGGCTTTCGCGTCCCTGGCCGGCTTTTGGACATTTACTACGAAGAGGGGCAGCAGGCCGCCTCCGGCGATTTGCTGGGGAAGATCGACTCGTTACCTTATGAGGTTCGGCTAGCTGAAGCGCAAGCGAACCTGCGTCAGGCGCAGGCTAACCTGGAGAAGATGGAGAGCGGCTACCAGTCCGGGGAAATTCGTCAGTTCGTCGCCCGACGCGATCAGGTACGGGCATCCCTGAGCCTGGCTGAGAAAGACTACGAACGCCTGTCGAACTTATTCGCCCAGAGAGCCATATCTAAAAAGGACCTGGACGACGTAACTTCCGTTCGAGACCGGCTGAAAGCGGAACTGACCTCGGCGGAGTCCGCGCTGGATTTGATGCGTAAGGGTTACCGTTCGGAGGATATCAAGGCGGCGGTGGCGGCGGTGGAATTGGCTGAGGCGCGGTTGTGGGAGGCGAATATCGCCCTCTCCGACACGAAGCTCTACACTCCGGCGGAGGGCACAATCTTGACTCGGGTTGCGGAGCCTGGGACGATTCTGGCGGCAGGACAGGGAGTTTACGCTATGATGCTGAAAAGACCTGTGCAAGTGAGGTCTTACGTGACGGAGCCGCAATTAGGAAAAATCCATCTGGGCATGAGGGGGAAGATATTCACGGATTCCCACCCCGACCCCTTGGAGGGAACGGTGAACTTTATCGCTTCTGAGGCGGAGTTCACGCCTAAGCAGGTTCAGACGGAATCTCAGCGTGTGGACTTGGTCTACCGTATTCGCCTGCTGGTCGAGGACAACCTTGGGGATCGCCTGAAAAACGGTATGCCCGTGACCCTGTTTCTGGAGTGATCTCCATCGAGAACGTCTCCTTCGCTTTTAAAACACCGGCATTGAAGGGGATTACGGCCAAAATCCAGAGGGGGCGCGTCACGGGGCTCGTGGGCCCGGACGGCGCTGGGAAAACAACGTTGTTACGTCTGTTCTGCGGGCTTCTCGTTCCAACCGAGGGGCGTCTATCCATTTTGGGTGTCGACCCCGTTACTGAGCCCGCGGCGATTCACGTTCAGGTCGGCTATATGCCCCAACGTTTTGGACTCTACGAGGACCTTTCCGTGATGGAAAACCTAGATCTTCAGGCGAACCTTCGCGGAGTTTCACGAGGAGACAGGAGAAAGCGTTACGAGGAGCTTCTGAGCTTTACTGGTTTGGGGCCTTTTACAAAGCGCCTCGCTGGGCGTCTGTCCGGGGGAATGAAACAAAAACTGGGGCTGGCTTGTACCCTCCTTGCCCGGCCGCCCGTGTTGCTTCTGGATGAACCCGGCGTAGGGGTTGATCCTGTGGCGCGGCGGGAATTGTGGAGGATGGTGCGGGGACTTCTAACCCCGAATCGCGTGGTTGTGTGGAGTACCTCCTATCTGGATGAGGCCGAAGCCTGTGACTCCGTTTTATTGTTGAACGAGGGAGATCTGCTCTACGACGGGCCTCCGGCCGATTTATCGGCAAGGGCCAAGGGGCGCGTGTTCTTGATCGAGGGAGCGCGGGAACGGCGTCGTGCCCTGATCATGCCTCTGATGGAAAGGCAGGAGACGCTGGACGCCGTCATTCAAGGAAGCGCGGTGCGAGTGGTGACTCGCAGCGACGGCAGCGCCCTCCACACGGACATGAAAAACCTGAGCCGACGGATTGGGATAACACCAGAGGACTCCGCTCCGGAATTTTTACATGAACTTTCTTGCCGTTCGGCGGAGCCCCGTTTCGAGGACGCTTTCCTAGATATTCTGGGCGGTGCTCGGCCTGGTAACCCCGCCGTCTCGAATTTTTTCAGCCCGAAGAGTGTCACGGGCAGCGTCGTGGAAGCCCAACACCTGACTAAACGCTTCGGAGCGTTTACAGCCGTGGATGACGTTTCCTTTTCGATCCGGCGCGGAGAGATTTTTGGTCTTCTCGGCCCTAACGGAGCGGGCAAGTCCACCACCTTCAAGATGATGTGCGGACTTCTGAGCCCTACTTTGGGGGAATGTTCCATCGCCGGGATCAACTTTGGGAAAGCGCCGGGTGAGGCGCGTTCGCGCCTGGGTTACATGGCCCAGAAGTTTTCCCTCTACGGAGAGTTGAGCGTGAAGGGAAATCTAGATTTCTTTTCCGGTGTTTATGGGATGAAGGGCGAGGAGAAAAAGGAAATTATCCGGCGGGTCATCGAGGCCTTCGATCTCTCTCAATATCTGAAGACGCCAGCCGAGGCGCTGCCCTTGGGGTTCAAGCAGCGCCTAGCGATGGGATGCGCCATCATGCATGGTCCCGACGTGCTTTTTCTGGACGAACCCACCAGCGGAGTCGATCCCGTGACGCGCCGCGAGTTCTGGACCTATATCAACAGTGCGGCTCTGCGCGGCGTAGCCGTGATGGTCACCACCCATTTCATGGACGAGGCCGAGTACTGCGACCGCATTGCGCTGGTCTACAAGGGCAAGGTGATCGCATCCGGCACGCCCGACGATCTCAAATCCGGGGTCGTAAGGGCGAACGGCACATCCGTCCTTACTCTGGAAGACGCCTTTATTGGTTTGATCGAGCAAGCGGACTCTCTGGAAACACCATAACCGTATCATTGAAACCATCATGACATCCATGACATCGAGGACTATAACATCGCAATCATGCCGTTTGAGCGCGTCGAACGCGGCATTTCCGTCTTGGCCTCGACGCAGCCGAAATTTTTCGTTTTATAGAAGGCTATAGGAGGCTTTAGTGTTTTTTTGTGGGCCACCCGGCATGGAAGGGATCATAGCAAACAGCCTCAAAAGTACCATCGCTTAAGATGATCCCCCAGAGTCTCTCTTTGGCTCCGATGCGCAGTGAAAAAGGCTCGTCAACTCCGTCATCGATTAAGAGTTTCTCAAATTTGTTGTATAGATCTCTATTGTGGAACTTCAACTCGTTGATTGATATGAAATGGGACCCAGTTTTATCTTGATTCGTGATTTCTCCCCATGTCATTGTTTCATAGCCTTTAAGTCTGTCAGACAGCATATGCAAACAACATTTCGCTTGAGCGCTTCCTGTTGGAGACTGCGGAGCAAAGTCACAGGTTTCTGCTTTGAGATATGTAATCGAAAATGCCCAGTCCATACGGCAGAAGCGCCACCTTGGGCGTTTTTCCATAATCTCGGACTTTGTAATTGGTGGTTTCAGGTCGGAATGAGAAAATTGTATAGAGGTATTTTTCCCCTGTCGAGGAAGGTTTTGGATTTTAGTTTTCTTCAACATTAAGCAAGCCTAAGTAGAAATCAATAATCACGTCGCGGTCGATGATATTTTCAGATGGTTCTCCTGCCGGTATGCCTTTACGTGCTTCCTTCCATGGACGTTCACTATGCGTTATCTCGCTAAGTTCTCTGCCGCTGAACTTGCCATAGTCCCTGATAACGATGTCTATTGTGTCTCTAGCGATATCGTCCAGGTTGTTCGAATCTCCGCGCGGGAACATAGAAGCGTCAACATAGAGGCATCCTTTATGGACATTGAAGAGTGCGCGAACAACAGGCCCATTTGCCCAAGCCTCGAAATCATCTTCAAAAAGGGCTTGATCATCCCAGACCAATGACCACACTTGGCTGTAGTAAACCAGTTTTTGAAGTTTCCAAACCGTTATGGGTCCAGTTTGTTCCAATATGTACTTAGCTACATCAAAGACGCTCATTGGCCTCGCTATCCCTTTCCGTTAAAAAACAAAAACCCTCCGCGGATGGACCATATAGTCTTCTTATGGGGGGATAGGCTTAACTCTCATAGAGAAAGTATACCGTTCGGGCCGGTTAAAAGCAATACGCGTGATTCTCATCCAACGGCTGAAGCCGTTGGCTTTCTCATCGCTTTATTGTAAATAGCCCCGAAACCGCAGCTTGTTACCTCTAGGTGGATCTACATAGCTCAGAAGCCTACTGGGAGAAATCCTAAATCCACGATTTGCGCTTTTGAGGGTATCCCTGTGAATTGACAGATCCTCAACGCTGTGTATAATTAGGCTGTGTATAATTAGAAAAATTTTACGTTTTTTTATTTTAGAAAGAAGCGAGGGTGACTGTGATCACTGGTGACGGATGGATATGTGTGTTGCGGAGAAGGCAAAGACGGAGACGTTCACGCGCGTCTTTGTATGCGGAGAATCCTTTATTAGGCGCTTGACTTTTGAGAGGATGGTGTATATGCTCACAGAGGCACAGAGGCACAGAGGCACAGAGGCACAGAGGCACAGAGGCACAGAGGCACAGAGGCACAGAGGCACAGAGGCCTAATTATTCTTTTTTAAGAGATTATTTTGCCGTTTTGTTATTTTCCCTTCTTGTTATTCATTTCGCTTTTTTCGCTTCGCCGGCGACGGCGTTTATCTATGAGGGTCGAACTTATGACGACGGTGACCTCGCAGCTTTAAAAACTATCGAAACTTTTTCTGAGTATTCAGACCAAGCCTTGATGACGGATTCGTCAAGCATGATTTCCTGGGGGGAAAGATCGGGTGTTTTTCGTGTCACATCTCTCAACTTGCCTGGAAGAGGTTTGACAGGAACTCTCGACGTCTCCAGTTTGTCCGCTCTGAGGGACTTGTATTGTCATAATAATCAATTGACGGAACTGGACGTTGCCAATCTCTCCAATTTGGAGTACTTACATTGCGATAGTAACCAATTAACAGAGCTGGACGTAGCCAACCTTATCAATCTGAAGTCCTTGTATTGCTCTGGAAATCAATTGACAGAACTGGACGTCGCTAACCTTACCAATCTGACAACATTGTCTTGCCAGAAAAATCCCCTGGTCACTCTATCGCTGCCCGCTGTCCCCCCGACCTATATCGATGGAGTCAATCGCATCGTTGTATTAGTCCCCGACAAGACCAACTACGCCGACCTGCTGAAATTTCCCGCAGGGACCCACGTGCTGCTAGAGTCGGAGTATTCCGTAACTGTGACCGTTAATAGCGATGACGCCCTGACCCTGTCCGCCAACATCGCTGGAACGAACCGCTACCAGTGGCAAAAGAAAGGGACTTCGGACTGGGAGGACGTGGCGGGCGCGATCGCTGCCGTCTATGAGACAGACCTGGCCTCGGCCGCTGATCTCTACAGACTCAAGTTCTATTTCACCGACGACGCGGCCGGAATTTATGATTTTTACACCGCTCCCCTCGACATCGCGCAGGCCGCTCCTATCTCCACGAGCCAGACCGGCCTGACGGATAACCCCGCCCCCGGCAACATTACGACGATCCCCGCCGGAACAACTAACGTATCCTGGACCTTCACCATCAACTCAATGTACGATCTCACCACCGTGAAGCTGACGGAAACGCTGCCCTCCGGCGTAAGCCTGAGTCTTGCCCAGAACGCGATCACTCGCATGGTGACGGTGAGCGGCACAGTTTCCCATGGAACCAGCCCCTACACCATCGACCTGAAGTTACTGGCGAAGAAGACGGAGGCAATCGGTGCCACGGATACCTGGTACGAATCTCCAGCCTACACGATCACCGTCGCGGCTTCGATCGACATTCCCCCGACGGCCTCCCCGGATATCTCAAAAACTTCTCCAGACGTTCCATCGGTGGCTCCAGACAAGCTCCTAGAGCTTCAAAACAACACCACGATAAAGATTAATTTTAACTCTACCGGGCAAATCGTTAGCCTGGCGGTGGTCTCTTCTAACGGATCGCCGATCCCCGTCGAGGTGTGGTTCCAGATCTTACTGCTCGTGCAACCCGAAAACACGGGCGCGGCCCTCGACTATGACGTCTCCACCCTGGCCGACGAGAAGTACTATGGCCCATTCTTGGTGAAAAGCGCCTCGAACGCGAGCGGCGGCACAAAGCTGGACATCGACGTGGACAACTTGAAAAAACCGAACGGAAGCAAAGGGTTCATTCCCGCCGGGTCCTATAAGGTGAAGTTCGCGGACAATTCTTCGTCGCCGGTCTATGTTGGGATGACGGAAGTGATAGAGCTGCCCGCGACGTCGTTAAGC